>JAEXTI010000165.1 GCA_023406965.1 Chloroflexota bacterium | reverse complement strand
GGGCTAGAACTGCACATCCCTTTCGATGTGCCCAGAGGTAAGGTAGTGGTCGCCATTGAACCGCCGCCAACAGTCAATCAGCCTGGTCAACACCCGTATCATAGCTGTCCATAATACGAGTAACTATTAGCGTCGAAATCGGCAAGCAGGTTATGCTTCCGTTAGGCGGAACAACAGCATAACACCTTCAACTCACATGGGCTGTTAGGCGTCGCCTTCAGACAAGCATTCACAGCCTCTCCCGCTTTTCCACCGGCACATCCCCCATTCTCAACACTCCCCCGATCATCACCAGCGCGTATACGATCGCCACAATCCCGCGCGGCTCGCAAAAGCGCAGCAATATCCCCATGCTCACCGCCGCCACCACAAACCCCACTCCTCCCATGCCCCGGATATTGAACAACACCGCCGCCACCCCCACCGTCACAGCCAGATAGACCCTCAATTCTTCCCGCGGCCCAAACGCCAGCGCTAACGAAAAAGCCGTTGCAAACAGCGCATTTGTGACGACTCTTCTTTGCACCCTTCCTCCCTTCTCACCATATTCCAGGAACAAGCCGCCAGCGCGTTTCCTGCTCGTAGCGCTCATACCCGGTGATGATCCGCTCCTCTCGCTGGATCCTCATGACCTGCACCACCAACAGCGCTAGCAGCAACAACCCATTCAGTACGCCTGGCTCGGCCATCACCATCACCCCGCGAAACGCCAACTCGCCCAGGTACATGGGGTGCCGCACCAGGCGGTACGGCCCCCCTTTCACCAGCCCGCGATCGGCCGGCGCAATGCCAAAGGACCTCCCCAGCGCCAGCAGCGACCATAAGGTCAGCCCGTACCCTAGAACCCCAATCGCCATCAGCCAGTTTGGAATCACATTCGGATAGGACGCCAGCGGCATGGCTGCCGCCAGCAACCCCAACAGCAATCCCCGCTGGTCACTCCGCGCGGCGGGCCTACGCAGGGCATAGACTCCAGCCAACAGCGCATTATGCGCCACTGACAGCCAGGCCAGCAGCGTGGGGTGCTCCCACGCCGCCAGCCCAGCCAATATCGCCGCAAACGCAAAGAACGCCAGCCCCGCGTAATCCCCAAGCGGTGACTTCGATTTCTTCCTTACAACGGCTTTAACAGCTGCCGCCGCAAGGTAGTCCTGCCCCTGCGGATCCTCAAACACCTCGCCGCAGACCTGGCAGACGCAGGTTGCCATCTGCATCACCACCGCCTTTCCTCGAAGTTCTAGCAAATCTTCAGCGCAATACCAGACCAACGGCGCTTCTTTCTCGCACCGCGGGCAAAAACCTGTGCGCGCTTCGCTCTTCAGCACCTTACCCGAGTCTTGCGCCCCTATCACAGCATCCCCACCACAATCGGCCAGGCGATGACCAGCATCAAGGACACCATGAACGGCAGAAAGTAGAAAATCACCATCGGGATCACCAGTTCGCCCCCGATCCGCTCCGCGCGCATCTCGGTCTGCCCGATGTAATCCGCCGCGATCTGCGTGGATAACTGCGCCAATAACTGCTGCTGGCCGGCCCCGCGCTGGATGAAGTTCAGTTGCACGCCCATCGAGATCAACTCCGGCAGTTGCGACTCCTCGGCCTCCCGCACAATCTGCCCCACCAGGGTGCGCCCCTGGGCCATCTGAATCACCCGCCGCATCCATTTGGCCGGCAAACTCTCCGACCTTGCCGTGCGCCGCAAGGCTTCTTCCATCGAGACCCCCGCCGACATCTGCGCCGCGACCAGATTGATGTACTCCGGCAACTGCGCCTGGAACTGCCGCCGCGAGCGACGCGCGGCTCCCCCCAGCCCCACGCTCGGATACTGCCAGCCCACAAAGCCGGCAGCAGCCGCGAAGATTGGGTTGCCAAACACCACCAGCCCCGCAACCGCTCCCACCAGACCAACGAAGACACGCAAGGTCACAAACTGGATCGCCCTCCAGCCTTCATACTTGTCCGCCATCTGCGCCCAATAAAGGTCGAACCAGGCCTTCTTCAACAGCTTCACCCCGGCATACTTCTGCACCGGCTTCTCCATCGGGTACAGCGCCTTGCGCAGGCCCGTGACCGGGGCCTCAGCTCGCGTTTCGCTCTCGGCGAGCGCCTGCGCGGCTTTCCCTTTGCGCAGGGTGGGAACATATTCCATGCTCAAGACCAACACCAGGATCATCACCAGCACGCCAACCATCCAGATCAGACTGCTCATTCCTTCCTCCTCAGGCCGCTTCCAAAACCATTGAACGCATGATGAAATACCCAAACACCATCGCCCCAATGGCCACCGCCAGGACCAGCTGCACCGGCAGCGCCAGCAGGCTCTCCCGCACCATCGGGTCCTGTGACAGGTACACGATCATCACCCCCAGGACGGCCGGGATGACCTTTGCCGAAAGCATCGCGTCGCCGGCCTTTGCCTGGGTCCGGTTGCGCGCCACCAAAATTTGCTGCACGCGGGTGGCAGACTCCACCAGGATCTGCGCGTGCTTCCCACCGCCGGCTTCCAGATATCCTTCTAGAAGATGGGCCAGGTTGGATAGCGACAGCGAGGGTGAGCGTTTAGCCAGGTTCTCAAAGGCCTGGCTGCGCTCCTTACTGCGCAGTTCAGCCGCCGTCAGGCTCAGTTCTCCCGACAGCGGGTTCTTCCCTTCCATCTCAAGCGAGCCGGCTACCTCGTCCAGCACATCGGCCATCGCGCCCCCGGCCAGGAGGCCTGCCGAAATCCGGCCAATAGCCACCGGCAGGTATTTATCAACCGCTCGACCGCGCCCCTTGACCTTATCTTCCAGCCAGGCCAGCGGCACAGAGAACAGCAGCCCGCCAATGGCCAGCGCCGGCACGCCCGGCAAGAGCGTCCAGGCCACAACTCCACCTCCAATCCCCAACAGCGTCCGCGCGACTTGAAAGGTGGACGGACTCCAGTTCACCCCGGAAGCGGCCAGCTTGTATTCCAGGGTATTGGGGTTCATCTCGCTCAGCCGCTGCGCGCCTTCCAGTGAATACGCCTCCACAATGGCCTCCGCCGCCCGCCCTTCCTTCATATAAAGAAAGATCCGCGGGCCTCCCAACAGCAACCAGGCCAATATCGCCACCAGCACACCAATGATCACGC
>JAEXTI010000099.1 GCA_023406965.1 Chloroflexota bacterium | reverse complement strand
AAGACTATTGACCTGCCTTTCGACGAAGATGCCTACGAGGCCAAGTTGATGGAACTGGCGGCGAACTCCACCTTCCACAAGGTGGTGCGAGAAGGCGAGCCAAAGGATATGTCGAAGTCCTTCCGGTAAAAAGCGAGGCGCGATGAAAATCAGCTTTATGACCCTGGGCTGCCCAAAATGGGATCTGGACATCATCTGCCGGCGCGGGCGCGAATATGGCTTTGACGGCGTGGATTTTCGCGGGTATCTGGATGCTATCGACATCACCACGCTGCCCATGTTCACCAGCGGGGTGGTAGCCACGCGGCGGCAGTTGGACGAGGCCGGGCTGGCGGTGAGCGCGGTTAGCTCGAGCATCAATGTGTGCGCGGCAGACCGACGCGAGGCCAATCTGGAAGAAGCCCGCCGCACTATTCCGGTGGCCCGAGCGCTGGGGGCGCAAAACGTGCGCATTTTTGGCGGCGGCGACCTGGCTGCCAATTCGCGTGAAGAACTGGCCAAAATCGGGCGGGAGTGCATTGAGGCCATCCTGAATTTGGACGGCGCGCAGGAATTGCACTGGCTGTTTGAGACACATGACTTGTGGATCAAGTCTACCGATTGCACCCTGCTGCTGGATGCCATTCCCAACCCGGCCTTTGGCGCGCTGTGGGACATGGGCCATACCAGCCGGGTGGGCGGGGAAAAGCCCGCCGACACCTACGCGGCGATTGGCAAGCGGGTGGGCTACACCCATGTCAAAGATGCTGCTTATGCCCCGCAGCATCCCCAGGCCATGCAAGACGGCTGGCGTTATGTGTTCCCGGGGACGGGCGTGCTGCCGCTGGCCGAGTCGATCCATCTGCTGAAAGCCAATGGGTACGAGGGTTGGGTGCAGTTTGAGCATGAAAAGCGCTGGCATCCCGATCTGGCTGAGCCGGAAGAAATCTTCCCGGCGTTTGTGCAGTGGGTGAGAGGTGTGCTGGCATGAGCGCCACCTGGAATTTGCCCGAGAACCGATATTTTGACACCGACCCGGCTGTGCAGCGGGTGGCGCTGGAGATTTTTGCCGAGATCGAGAAGCTGCCCATCGTCAGCCCGCACGGGCACGTGGATCCGCGCCTGTTTGCGGACCCGCAGGCCAGCTTTGGCAGCCCGGCGGAGTTACTGATCATCCCCGATCACTACGTTTTCCGCATGTTGTACTCGCAGGGGGTGCCGCTGGAGAGCCTGGGCGTTCCGCGCCAGGACGGCGGGCTGGTGGAAAGCGATCACCGCAAGATCTGGCAGCGCTTTGCCGAGCATTTTCACCTGTTCCGGGGCACGCCCTCGGGCATGTGGCTGGCTTACGAGTTCAAGCTCATCCTGGGGGTGGATGAGATTCTGGACGGCGAAAACGCCCAACGAGTCTACGACCAGATTGCCGAGCGGCTGGCCTCGCCCGAATTCAAACCGCGGGCGGCCTTTGAGCGGCTGAACATCGAGGTGCTGGCCACCACCGACGCGGCTTCCGACTCGTTGGCGGCCCATGCCGTCATGCGCGAGTCGGGCTGGCGTGGGCGGGTGATCCCAACGTTCCGCCCCGACGCGGTGGTGAATTTGGACACTGAGGGCTGGACGGGCCAATTAGAGGCGCTGCGCCAGGCCAGCGGAGTTGATGTGCATGACTATAGCTCCTTCCTGGCGGCCTTGGAAAACCGGCGCGCTTTCTTCAAGGGCATGGGCGCCACCGCCACCGACCACGCCGTGGTCGTTCCGCGGCTGGCCGAGCTGTCTGAAGCCGAAGCACAGGCCATTTTCAACAAGGCTTTGACGCAGGGCGGGGTGAGCGCAGCCGAAGCGGCGCGCTTCACCGGGCACATGCTGGTGCAAATGGCGCGCATGAGCTGCGAGGACGGGCTGGTGATGCAATTGCACCCCGGCTCGTACCGCAACCACAATCCGGGCGTGTTCGGCAAGTTTGGCCGCGATAAGGGCTTTGACATCCCCGTGCAGACCGAATACACCCACAACCTGCGCCCGCTGCTGGAGCAATACGGTGACGACCCGCGCTTGCGCTTGATCCTGTTCACCCTGGATGAGACCGCCTACTCGCGCGAATTGGCCACCCTGGCGGGGGCTTACCCGGCCCTGCGCCTGGGGCCGCCCTGGTGGTTCCATGATAGCTGGAATGGGATGCGCCGTTACTTTGACCAGGTGATGGAAACTGCGGGCATTTATAACACCGCCGGGTTCAACGACGACACGCGGGCCTTCCTGTCCATTCCGGCGCGGCACGACGTGTGGCGGCGGGCAGCGGCCAACTGGCTGGCGGGATTGGTCGCGCGCAGCGTGGTCGGCATGGCTGAAGCGCGCGAGATGGCCCAAGAAATGGCCTACCGCCTGCCCAAGCGGGCTTACCGGCTGGATGGCGACGCGTAAGCGTGGAAGCGACTGGACGAATAAGCTGAATTCCCCCCAACTAACGGAGGTGTTTTTTGAATCAATCTTACCTTGTAAAAATGTTTTCATTGGAAGGCAAAGTGGCAGTCGTCACCGGCGGAGCGGGCGTGCTGTGCGGCGCCATGAGCGTGGCACTGGCTCAAGCCGGGGCCAAAGTGGCCGTGCTGGATTTGCGCCCCGAGAAGGCCCAGGAAACCGTGGATCAGATTCGAACCGTGGGCGGCGAGGCGATCGCGCTGGCGTGCAATGTTCTGGAAAAGAGCAGCATTGAAGCCGTCTGCCAGGAAGTGCTGGCAAAGTATGGCAAGGTGGATATTCTCATCAATGGAGCGGGGGGCAATCATCCCAAGGCCACCACCAACGCTGAGCAGAGCTTTTTTGATCTGCCGGCCGATTCGGTGCGCTCGGTGTTCGATTTGAATTTCCAGGGCACCTTGCTGCCCAGCCAGGTCTTTGGCGCGCAGATGGCCAAACAAGGCGAGGGAGTGATCCTCAACGTGTCCTCGATGAACGCTTTCCGCCCTTTGACGCGCATCCCGGCCTATTCCGCGGCCAAGGCGGCTGTGTCGAACTTCACCCAGTGGCTGGCGGCGCACCTGGCGATGGAAT
>JAEXTI010000071.1 GCA_023406965.1 Chloroflexota bacterium | reverse complement strand
GAAGTTTGTTGCCAACCTGTAGAGTCTTGCGCCAACACGGTGACTTTCCATTTCCGGCGAGTCGGGTATAATCCATCTAGTCGTAAGGGGAACCGCCTTTCGGCGGCTGGAAAAGGGGATGATCGCCAGGAAAAATTGATAAGGGACATGAATTTATGCAGGTCACTTTGTTGGGCACCAATGGATGGTTTGACACCGCTACCGGAAACACGCCCTGTGTGCTGGTTGAATCAAACGACTGGACGGTAATCTTCGATGCGGGCTACGGCTTTGCCAAAATCGACCAGTATGCAGTCAGCAGCAAACCGGCGTATTTGTTTCTCAGTCATTTCCACTATGATCATTTGATTGGGTTCCACACTCTGGCCAAAGATAATTTTTCCGCCGGGTTGACAATCATCGGTATGAGCGGCGTGCGCGAAGCATTGACTGATTACTTCGACAAGCGTTTTACCATCACCCTGGACGCCTTGAGCTATCCGGTGACTATCACTGAGTTCGAAGCAGTCCGAGAGGAGCTGCCCTTCAAAATTGAAGCCCTGCCGCTCATTCACAGCGGGCCGGTGCTGGGCTTCCGCCTGCAAGCCGATGGGGCCACCCTGGCTTACGTTACCGACACCGGCTACTGTGCCAATGCCATCACGTTAGCCAAAGATGCCGACCTGGTCTTGCTGGAATGCTCGCTGCCCAATGGGGACAGCAGCACCGAATGGCCGCACCTCACCCCGCGGCAGGCCGGGAAAATTGCCCGCGAAGCCAATGCCAAAAGAATGGCCCTCATCCACTTCGACGGTTGGCGCTACCAAACTTTTGCCCAACGCGAAGAAGCCGCCCAGTTTGCCCGCCTGGAATTCCCCGACGCGATCGCCGGCCGAGACGGGATGAGTTTTACACTGGAACGGTAACCCAAAACCTATGTCTGATTTCGTACTACCGGGCAGTTCGAGCGCATGGATTGCCCTGGAAAAAGTGGGCGAAGGGGATGCCGGCGAGGTTTACCGGGTAGAATCCCTGGTGGAACACCGCCCCGCCATCCTCAAGCGCCCGCGCGCCAACGCGCTCAGTTACGAAGTCCGCCGCCAATCCGACCAGATTCGCCGCGAAGGCCTGGTTTTGCAGTTTCTCAGCGACCTCTGGCAGCAGGACAATGCCGTCGCGGTGCGCACCCCTATCTTGTTGGATCAAAGCAAGGGCGGGCGCGAATTTTCGGGCGCGCATTTCATCATCATCGCCGAAGCGGAGGGGGTTTCGCTCAGCGATTTGGCCCGCGCGGTTGGCCGAGGGCTTTCGCCCGCCGAACTGGCTGCCCGCCCGGAAGCTCAACGAATGTTGTTGGAACGCATCCAGGACAGCGGCGCCCTGCCCGTGGCGGTTATCTACGCCTGCTTGCATGCCATCCTGACGGTCTTCGAGACCATCCACGAGGCCAAGGGGGAGGCCGGAGAGCCTTTCTTCGGCCTGCTGTGGAACGATGTGAAGATTGACCACGTCTTCTGGAACCCCGAGAACGGCCTGGTGACGATTATCGACTGGGGCAACACCATTCTTCTGGAAGCCGACGGCGCCTCGCGCAACCGCCGCCACTCTCGCGCCGACGATTGGCGACAGTTCATCGAAGAGATGGGCCGCTTCCTGCAGCAGAACGCGCCGGAGCTGGCCAAAACGCTGGAATGGCCCGAGACATCTGTTTCACCGGATGCCCTGGCGGCGACGATTCAGCGCTTGAAGAAGCGCATCGTGGCCGGGCACCAGAAAAATGCCGGCTTGTTCAAAGAGTTGCAAGAAACCCAGGCGCAACTGACTCAGCCCGGCCTGGACGCCGATCAGCGATTGGCTGAATTGCAACCCCTGCAAGTGCGCATTCTCGATATGGGCCGCCTGCCCGACCTGGAAGCCGCGCTGCGCCTGGTGACCAGCGCCGCCGAGAGCCTGGCCTCGCGTCAGGATTGGCCCGCCCTGCGCGAGCTGTGCGGCTGGGCCCAAAAACTGCCAGGGGCCAATCCGGCTGCCTGGAAGCTGACCGGCAACCTGGCCCGGCATATTGGTGGGCTGCCCAACCCCGGCATGTTTGCGCCCATCATCCAGGCCGCTTTGCAAGCCGATTGGGCCGAAGCGCTGTGGCGCATGTTGGATGGATTGGGCGCCGAAGCCGAGCCGGAAGGCTGGCACGAACTGATCCGCGAACTGCGCAGCCAGCCCGAAGGCAAGGAAGAACCGCCGCGCCCCCTGCTCACCCTGCGCCGCGCCGCCCTGAGCGTACAGTCGGCGGCCCAGACTCTGGAAGACCGCCTGGCGCGCAGCCCCGACCCCGAAACCGCCGCGGCGCTGGAAGAAAACCAGGCCTATCTCGAACGGATGCGCAAAGTGATCTACAACTGGGTGCAGCTCGAGCCGCTGCCCCCTCACTCCGACTTATCCTATGATGAAGTCCTGCTGATTCTGGATGATTTCGAGCGCTTCGCCCCTTACGATCTGCGCTCGCAGATGGTCCGCCCGCAGGAACAGGTGCGCGCCGTGCTGGATGCCTGGGGGCACCGCGAATTCCAGTCCGCTGGGCGCGGGTTGCGAACCTTGCTGATGGTGGATCCCGACCGCCGCCGCCTGCTGCGCGCCGAGAAAGCCATCCGCGCCGCGCCCGATTGGTTGATGCGCCTGCGCGTAGGACCGGCCCAGGGCGAAGCATTGCGCGAGTTTGTCACCAACCTGGAATTTGAAGGCCGCGAGTTGCACAACCAGGTAGGTCCAGCCGGTTGGCTGGATGGCCTTCTGGACGGCCTCAAGCAGATGCGGCGCGGCACCTGGCCCGGCGACTTGCTCCTGGCTCAGCCCACCTTGATGGCTGATATGCCCTGGCTGCAGCGTTTCGAACGTCTGGAGCGTCTGCAACCCTTGCTGGGCAACGGCAAGAAACTCGCCGAAATCCCCGCGCTCAGTGGGGTGCATGAAGGCCGCGTGGGTCCCAACGCCGACCTGGCCTTTTTGGACCCGCTGGACACCTGGATGCCCGAAGCGCGCGGCTCATCGGCACGCGTTTACCACGCCGCCTACCGCTTGCCCATCGGCAGCTTTGCTGAAGCTGCGCTCAAGATCATGCGTACCGACAAGGCCGACTACTCGATGCCCTTGTTCCGCGAAGAGGTGCAAATCCTCTCCGATATGCGCGATGTGCCCGGCGTGAACCGCATGTTGGAGTGCGGCTTTTTGGGCCTGGACGGCAACGGCTCGCTGCCCGCCGATCATGACCGCGAGGGCATTCGCGCAATCGCCGGCGACGCCCTGCGCCTGGGCTGCGACGCCGCCGGGCAATTCCTGCGCGAGTTGGAAGACCGCACCCGCCAGGGCTGGACGCCCTACCTGCTGCTGGAAGAGCGCCGCAAAGAAAATAACCTGCTGCTGCTGTGCGATGCGGCCCTCAACCGGGGGGCCTCCAAGCCCTTGGGCGACCTGCTGCACATGGCGATACAAATCTGTGATATTCTACAGATCGCGCACCAACGCAAGGTCGTTTACCGCGATCACAAGATTTTGCACTACTACTGGGAAGCTGAAAAGAACGGTATATTTATCATCGACTGGAACGTGGCCCGGTATTATCCCGAAGGGCTGACGGACATGGAAATCCACATGGACCTGGTACAATTCGCCGCCCGCGGCTTGCACCACATTCTCACCGGGCGCACCGCTCCCGGAGCGCTGCCCCTGGGCCCTACCCGCCCCGAAGAAATTGAAGCCGCCGCGCAGACATACAAGGCCCAATGGACGTATGATGACCGCCGGCTGCCTCCCCAGGTGCGGGCCATTCTGGAAAGCGCCTTAGGCGGAGCTTATCAGACAGCAGCCGATCTGCGCCAGGATTTGCTCGACGCCTATATGACATTGGAGTAACATTATCTTATGAGTGATCATGAAACCTTGATAAAAAAAGCCGGCGAGCTGCTGGAGAGGGAAAGCCCCTCCGCGCCTGATCTGCGCCGCTTGATGGTCGATCTAGACGACCTGATCCATTCCGCCGACTTTCAATCCTTGACCCAGGTGGAGCGCACCGAAATCCAGAAGCTCTACCAGAATTTGCGCGACAAGCTGCGCGGCGTGGAAGCTCCCTCGGTGCCGTTGAGTGACAACCTGCCCCCGGCTGAAAATGGGGCGGCAACCCCTGCCGGCGGAACCGGCAACAACAAAGCGGCTCGACCCGAAGAGCGCGTCCACAATCCCTATGCCGCCGAGCAACTGGAAGAGGCCGAGACGCTATTCTACGGCGGGCGCTACGCCGAGGCGATCAAGATCTACGATAAGGTGCTGTCGATTGAGCCGGGCTGGGAACGCGCCCGCCAGCACCGCACCGAAGCCGAGGGCTACCTGCGCACGGGATATATCCCCGCCGTGGCGCTGCCCCCCGAAGCCGCCACCGCGTTTGGTAAGGCCCAATCGGCGGCGCGCCTGGGGCGCTATTCGGATGCCCTGGGCTTGCTCACCCGCGCCCAAAACATCCTCACCCAGTTCGGCATCCAGCGCTGGCAAGAAGGTACTGAGTTTGAGCAAAAGCTACAACAAAACATCGACGCCGAGAACGTGTTCAACGAAGGCGTGCTCTTGTTCGCCCAGGGCCGCCTGGACGAGGGTATCGACCGGGTAGAGACCGCCGCGACCGCCACCGGGCTGCCCAAGTACGGCGACCGTCTGGCCCAAATGCAGCGCGAGCGCGACCAGGTGCATGGCATTGCCGAGGCCCTCAACGCCACCCTGCCCGATCCCAAAGCCGTGGCCCAGGCCAAGACCAACCTGGACGGATTGATACTCAAATACGGCGAGAGCCCGATTTTGCAGCGCATGAAAGACCAGCTCGAAGCCGCTGTGCCCAAAGTGGCCGGGCCGCTCAAAGAGCAGATTCAAGCGCTCAAACAGCAGGCTCTGCGCTCGCAAACCCTCGAATCCGCTCGCACCAAAGCCCGCGAGGCGCGCCGGCTGATCGACCAGGTGCGCGCGCTGGGTTACAGCGATGACGACCTCAACCAATTGCAAGGCGAGACAGACAAGGCCCTGCAGGATATTTTGCGCTACGACGACCTGCTCCAGCAATCTGTTTCAGTGCTGGACGCCAACCGCTCCTGGCCAGCCGAAGCCGCGCGCATGTCCGCTGATCTGCGCAGCCGCTACCCCAACGACCCCGGCGTCATTGAGCTAAATCGCGGCTTGAGCACCTACCGCAACACGATGACCGGCCTGAAAGTTGGAGGCGGGCTCATCGGCGCGGCGCTGGTGATCTTGCTGCTGTGGTTAGGGTTTAACCAGGTGCAGTCGTATATTTTGTCGCTGACGCCCACCGCCACACCGACAGCCACCTTTACGCCCACGCCCACCCGCACGGCGACGCCGACACCGGAACCTTCGGCTACACCGCGCCCCACGCTGACCCCCACGATCACTCCGACACCGTTGAATGCTACCATCTCGCGCAATATCTGGGCACGCAATGGCTGCTATGAGGATTACGAGGCCGTGGCACGCATCCCCGAAGGGGCCATTGTGCGCTTGCTGCCCGCCGAGCGGCGCTATGATGCGCTCTCGCGAGAGTGCTTACTGGTGGAATATGTGGGCGAAACGCGCACGATCATCGGGTGGATTCTGATCGCGGACATTCAGTAAGAAAAGAGAAAGAATTTTTCCGCGAATAAACGCTAATCAACGCGAATAAAAAAGAGGGGAGAATTTTCTCCACGAATTTCACGAATGACACGAATGGGAAGAGAATGAAGAATTTTATCCGCGAAAAGCCCTGGCCTTGCCAGGGTAGACGCTAATCTGCGCGAATGATCGGACAGAAAAGGAACTAAGAAACGAATTCAACAGAAAAAAGCTGACGGCTTATAGCTGACAGCTGAAGGCCTCTTATGAAAACAATCGGTTTGATCGGTGGGATGAGTTGGGAATCGAGTCTGGAATACTACCGCTTGATTAACGAGGGTGTGAAGGAACGCCTGGGCGGGCTGCATTCGGCTCAATGTTTGATGTACTCCGTGGATTTTGCCCCCATCGAGGTGATGCAGCAGAGTGGGCAGTGGGACGCGGGCGCCGCGCTGATGGTGGACGCCGCCCAACGCCTGGAACGCGGCGGGGCCGATTTTGTCCTGCTGTGCACCAACACCATGCACAAGTCGGCGCCGCAAATTGAAGCCGCCATCAAAATCCCCTTCCTGCACATTGCCGATGCCGCGGGCCGCCGCGTGCAGGCTGCCGGGCTGCGCCGGGTAGGCTTGCTGGGCACACGCTTTACCATGGAAGAGGATTTCTACACCGGGCGGCTGGCCCGCTTTGGGCTGGAAACCCTCATCCCGCCCGCCGCAGAGCGCCGCGAGGTGAACCGGGTGATCTATGATG
>JAEXTI010000533.1 GCA_023406965.1 Chloroflexota bacterium | reverse complement strand
GAAATCCACGGCTCGGGGATGCCGGTGGTGATGATCCACGGGTGGAGCCCGGATCACCGTTTGATGAAAGGCTGCCTGGAGCCGCTCTTTGAGCAGTTGGATCAGCCCTGGCAGCGCATCTACTTCGACCTGCCGGGGATGGGCAAGACTCCGGGGCGGCCCTGGATCGACGGCTCGGACGCGATGTTGAGCGTGGTGCTGGAGTTCATCGATGGAATTCTTCCGGGGCAGCACTTCCTGGTGGCAGGGGAGTCCTACGGCGGCTATCTGGCCAGGGGCGTACTCAAGGCGCGCGAGCCACTGGTGGAGGGGCTGCTGCTGATCTGCCCGGTGGCCAGCCAGGAGACTCTGCGCGACCATCTGCCGCCTTTCCAGGTGCTGGAAAAAGACGAGGCTTTCGTCGACAGCCTGACCGAAGAGGAACGCCGTTACTTCACCGGCATCACCGTGGTGCAAACCCGGCCGGTGTGGGAGAAGTTCGCCAGTGATGTGCTGCCGGGGTTGAAAGCTGCCGATTACGATTTCCTCGAGCACAGCTTGAGCCGGCACGTTCCTTATGCAGAGGATGTGGATCGGGTGGAGCAGCCCTACCGCCAACCGACGTTGATGGTGATGGGGCGGCAGGATTCTTGTGTAGGATACCGCGACCATTGGCAGTTGATTGAGAATTTCCCGCGGGCTTCCTTTGTCATTCTGGACAAGGCCGGGCACAACATGCAGATCGAGCAGGAGGGGCTGTTCCATGCATTGGTGGTAGAATGGCTGGAGCGCGTGCGGGCGGAGATGAAGTGAAGCCTGGACGGCGAAATTTCCACAGGAGAATGCGAAAATGAACATCCAAGATGCGCAGCGCGAGCTGCGTCAGGCATACATGGGTGGGTTTGTGGGACAGTTGGTGGCAGCGACAATTTGGTTGCTAGCCGCCGCGCTGGGTACGTGGGTTTCGGAGGGCGCGGGCATGGCGGCGCTATTCTTCGTCAGCATGTTCTTGTTCCCCATCACCCAGTTGATCTTCCGCTTCATGGGGCGCTCGACCAAACTTGGCCCCGGCAACACCCTGGACCAATTGGCCATGCAAATTGCCTTCACGGTGCCGATTGGATTCATTTTGGTTGGGGCGGCCACCCTGCATCACTCGCACTGGTTCTTCCCGGCGGCGATGGTGATTGTGGGGGCGCATTACCTGCCGTTCATCTTCCTGTACGGCATGTGGCAGTTCGGCGTGCTGGCAGGCGTGCTCATCTTTGCCGGTACAGGCCTGGGCCTGTACGGCCCGGAGGTGTTCAGCCTGGGCGGGTGGATCAGCGCCGTGGTGTTCGCCGTGTTTGCCTTTGTCGCCTTAAGCGTGGTGCGCAAAGAAGCCAAGAAAAAATAGCAATAAAGAAAAACGGGGGCCGAGCCCCCGTTTTTCTTTATTGCTAGATCTGGATAACCACCTTCCCGCGGGCGTGGCCCTGGCGGAGGTAATCGACGGCCGCGGGAGTTTGTTCGAGCGGGTAGGTGCGTTCGATGACGGGTTTGAGCTTGCCCTCGGCGACCAGCCGGATGATCTCGTCCAGGTCGTTGGGATTGGCTTTGGCCGCCAGGAAGCGCATTTTGCGGCTCCCCAGGGACATGAACGGCCCCAGGAGCATGGTCTTGAGGATTTGCGGCAGGCCGCCGCCGGCTACGACGAAGATGCCGTTGGGGGACAGCATGCGCTGGTAATCGCGCAGCGGGCGGCTGCCGTTGACGGCCAGAATCAGGTCAAACGTTAGGTCGCTTTGGGTGATGTCCTCTTGGGTGTAGTCGATGACGCGGTCGGCGCCGAGCGCGCAGATCAATTCAGTGTTGTGGGGGCCGCACACGGCGGTCACCTGGGCGCCGAAGTGCTTGGCGAGCTGCACGGCAAAGTTGCCCACCCCGCCGCCCGCGCCGTAGATCAGAACCTTCATACCCGGCTGGATTTTACCTATATCGCGTAAGCCTTGTAAGGCCGTTAGCGCGGGGATGGGCAGCGTGGCAGCTTGCTCAAAGGTCACGCCCGCGGGCTTGCGGGCCAGAAGTCTTTCCGGAGCAGCGACGTATTCGGCGAAGCCGCCAAAGCCCGCGTCGGCCAGGTCACCAAAGACGGCGTCGCCAACCTTGAAGCGGCCAATGTTCGCGCCGGTGGCTTCGACCACCCCGGCTACATCCGCGCCGAAAATCTTGCGCTTGGGGATCAAGCCCATCGCCATGGAACGGTAGTCGGCGGCGTTGACGGAGACCGCGTGGATCTTGACCAACACTTCGTCTTCGCGCGGAGTGGGTTTTTCCACTTCGCGCAGCGTCAGAATAGCGGGGGCATTGCGTTTATCGTAAACAATTGCTTTCATTGTTTATTCTTTCATGGAGGTCGCGGCAGGGCTGCGGCGCAGCAGAACCAAACCTACCCAGACGAACCACAGGATTTGGGTGAGGCCGAACACACCGGATAGGTCGCTCAAGCCGGGGATGGTGGAAATGATCCCGACGGCGCCAACGACCAGCCCCAGGACGTTCAAGCCTTTGGGCAGCCCGCGCATCTGCAAAGCGGCGAAACTCATCAAGAGGGTGAACACACCGCCCAAAATTTCGCCGCTCCCGCCGCTGAGGCCGTTGGTCACCGTTTCGATAGTGGTCCAGGTCAAAGCCGCCTGGGCGGGGTCTTTACTGTACAGGTCGACGACCGGGGCAATGCTCGCGTTGGAGACCATGCCGCTGGCGATCAACGCGCCGGCCCAGATGAAGCCGATGACCGTCGCGCTGCGGATGAGGGCGGGGGAGGCGTTCTTCAAGCGCTCATAAAGGGCCAGCGCCAGAACCACCAGGACAAAACCGAAGAGCACGTACATCAACAGGTTGGTCGTGTAGATGACCACCTGTTTTTCGACGATGAGCGCCACCTTCTGGGCCGGGTCGACGATGTTGAGATAGTCCAGCACCACTAGGAAGAGGATGATTCCGAGCAGGTATGCGGCAGCCAGGTACAATGCGGCAAAGCCGCCGAGTTTTTGCAGGTTTTTCATGAGAGACCTCAAATGGGAGAAGGTGTTACGCAACCGCGAGAGCAGGTTTTGTTGAAGGGTTGAAGCCCTTGACCAGCAGCCAGACCGCGAAGACCATCTCCTGCACAGCCAGCGGGCCGATCAAAAAGCCGATGGATGTATCCAGTGAAAAGGCGGGGTGAGCGGGGCTGAGCAGGCTGACGAAGGGGGCCACGAAGTACACGATGGAGCCGACCAGACCCCAACCAGACAACCAGCGAGGGATGATCCGCATTTGGAAGAGCAAGAAGTTGATCATGATCGAGCCGATGCTGAAAACAATTGCCAGGAGCAGTTCGAGCCATTTGCCTGCCGAAAGCAGCAGGGTCCCCAGAGTGTTCAGGTTGGCCAGTTCCAAAGCGCCTGCCACCAGCGAGGCTTGCCGCCCGACCGAGAGGAGCATCAGCCAACAAACGACCATCAGTACATAGGAGATGGCTTCGAGCACGCCTCGGAACACGATGGCGCCGATGGCCAGGATTTCATTTTGTTTTCTCAACACCGGGAATAATGCCACCGGAACCATTGCCAGGGGCAGCCCCATGACCAGGATCAGCAGCGTGCCGATGATCCATTGCGTTTCATGCGCGGCTACGGTTTGCAGGTCGTTCCCTGCCAGCAGGGGTTGGGTGAATGCCACGCTGAGGATTCCGGAGATGGTGCCGACGAGAAACAGGATGCCGACGGTTACAGAAATTTTGCGATACGGTTTCATGGTAATTTCCTACTTTCAAATTCAGATTTTTATTAAGATCGTTGTCGAGGGCTGAACTTACTCGCCCTTGAGTTCGCACTGGAAGACTTCGCCGATGCCCACCCCAAAAACGTCGGCGATGCGGAAGGCCAGCTCGAGCGTAGGGGAGTACTTGCCGGCTTCAATGGCGATGATGGTCTGGCGCGAGACACCTACTTTTTCGGCCAGGTCTTGCTGGGTCATTTCGTTGGCAAAGAAGCGCAGTTTACGGATGTTGTTGGAGATTTCAAATTTCTTTACCATATCAGGCACCCCTTCTGTAAAAATACAGTTGCCCGAAGCCTTCCAGGATGGAGCCGGCGGAAAAGGACAGGTATAGGATGTTGAGCATGACTACGGGGGAGTAGTTGAAGACCAGGGAGAGCAGCGCGGCGACGAAGCCAATTCCGGCAAATATGAAACCGATGCGCTGGGATTTCAGATCGATTTGTTGGTCTCGCTCATCCTCAACCATTTCGAGTTTGATGGAGCGCTCGATTTCCTTGTCGTCGCTATCCATGTTCTTGATTTTCGATTGCACAGCCAGCGAGATAGAGAGCAGGATGTGGAAGATGATTTGGATGACGATGGTAGCGACGATGCCGATGCCGATGAAAATGAGCATGGCGCTGGCCCAGGGCTTCAAATCGCCGGGGGTCAAGGCGGCCAAACGGTTGGGATTGAAGGCGTAGATGCAATAGGCGGCGAGGATTAGAATCCCGGAGAAGATGGTGGCTAGGGTTCGTTTTTCCTGGTAAGACATGGTTTTTTGTTTCCTTTCTTCTGTCAACTCAGATGCACATATAGTATCACTAAGTTTACTTAATGTCAATAGTTTTTTACATTATGTATGTTTTTGTTTACCGAGAAACTGCGAAATGGTGAGGCGGGTGGCGCGAAGCGTGTATAATTTGGTATTGGCTGCGGATGGACGGAGGGCAGAATGAAATTTCGTTTTAGAATGGACGATTTATCCGATCCCCGTATTGCGCGTTTTCTGGAAGAACATCTGGATGACATGCGGGCCACCACGCCGCCCGAGAGCATCCATGCGTTGGATTTGGAAAAGCTCAAACAACCCGAGATCGTGTTTTGGTCGGTTTGGCAGGGCGAGGAACTGGCGGGCTGCGGGGCTTTGAAACGATTGAGCGACACCCACGCCGAGTTGAAGTCGATGCGCACGGCGCGCAGTTTTCGCGGGCAGGGCCTGGGTACCCTGATCCTGGAGTATATTCTGAGCGAGGCGAAAACCAGGGGCTTCCGGCGGGTGAGTCTGGAAACGGGTTCGCAGGACTTCTTTGCCCCGGCGCGGGCACTGTATGCGAAGCATGGGTTTGTGGTATGCGGGCCATTCGAGGGGTATTGGGACGACCCCAACAGCGTGTTCATGTCCCGAGAAATATAAGCGTATATGCGTTGAGGCGATTTGTATTTAACCATAGTGCTTGAGAACGGAGGTTTCACATGGCTCGTTTAATCTACTCGGCAATACTATCCCTGGATGGATATATCGAGGACGCGGAGGGAAGTTTTGATTGGGCCGTGCCTGACGAGGAAACGCACCAATTTATCAACGATCTCGAACGTGGGGCAGGCACATA
Source organism: Chloroflexota bacterium (assembly GCA_023406965.1). Next base: position 1,197 of record JAEXTI010000533.1, on the reverse strand, counting down.
TCTTTACGGGCGGCGAATGTATGAAATGATGACAGCCTGGGAGACCGACCTCAGCCTGGTCGCTGAGTCCCCGATCACGCGCGACTTTGCGGAGATCTGGCAGGCCGCTGACAAGATTGTCTACTCCAGGACATTGCAGGCGGTTGTGACTCGCAGGACGAGGATCGAGCGCAACTTCGATGCGCAGGCGATTCGGCAATTGAAAGCGACAGCCGAACGGGATGTGGCGATTGGCGGCTCCGAACTGGCTGCCCTGGCTTTTCGATCCGGGCTGATTGACGAATGCCAGCTATTCCTTGCACCCATCCTGGTGGGAGGCGGAAAACCCGCTCTGCCGAAGCAGGTCCGCCTGGAACTGAATCTTTTGGAGGAGCGCCGCTTTGGCAATGGCATGGTTTACTTGAGGTATCAGGTCGGGCAGGGAAGCGTTCTATAACGATTCGATCCAACCTTGTTTTTTAGTTGGCAAAACAGGGAAAATGGCTCATCAGGCTGCGTGAAAGGAGACCACGATGCGAAAACTAATTGTCAGTAACTTTGTCACACTAGATGGTTTTTATGAAGACAAGAACAAGGGGATCGACTCGCTCTTTGATTTCTACCATCCTGACTACGTTGGGGACGACAGTTACGACTACTATAATGCAGAACGGCTGAGCAGCGCGGATTTCTTGCTCTTCAGCCGGACGGCTTTCTTGGGAAACCGGGACTATTGGACGCAGGTGCCGGGTGACCCCAAGGCGACGGAGATTCGCAAGGAGCTTGCCAGGTTGATGGGGGCGATCGAGAAGATCGTCATCACCGACAAGCTCTCGCCTGGCGATCTGGCGCCCTGGGAGAACACGCGCATTATCTCGAGGGAGGCTGCCTATCGCGAGATTGCCGCGCTGAAGCAACAGCCTGGCAAGGATATCCTGGTGCTGTTGAGCCGCCTGTTGTGGAACGATTTGCTGGCGCATGGGCTGGTGGACGAACTGCACCTGACTTTCTTCCCGTTGATCGCCGGTGGAGGCTCACCGATTTTTGAGGGCCGCCCGCCGGCGGCGCTGAAGCTCATCCAGACGCGCACATGGGAAGGTTCGGGCAACTTGCTGGCGGTGTATCAGGTGCGCAAGGCCGGATAGTAACCACTCAGCCAGGCACAAGAGGCCTGAATTTAGGTGTGTGTGGGGGGGGTGGGGCCCCCCCCCCCCCCCA
>JAEXTI010000480.1 GCA_023406965.1 Chloroflexota bacterium | reverse complement strand
GCTGCCGCCGCGCTGGCCACCGAACACGGCGACCTGGGCGCGGGACTGGAAGAGGCCCAGAAGTCCCTGGATAGCTGCGCCGCCCTGGAAAAATTGAACGACATGGTGCGCTTCACCCAGCGGTATGTGCAATGAACATTCTGGCTGAGATCTTTGCCCACAAGCGGATTGAAGTAGCCGAGCAACAGGCGCAGATGCCGCTGGCCGAGGTGCGCGCCGCCGCCGAAGCGGCCCGGCCTGCGCTGGACTTTGTGGCCGCGCTGCGCCGTCCGGCAGAAGCCAAACCGCGGCTGATCGCCGAGATCAAGCGCGCCTCACCCTCGCGCGGGCTGCTGGCGCCCATTCCCGACCCAACTGCGCTGGCACAGATCTACATCGACAACGGGGCGGCGGCGATCAGCGTGCTGACCGACTCGCATTACTTTCAGGGCAGCCTGGACGATTTGCGCGCGGTGGCGGGGATGAAACAGCGCGTGCCCTTGCTACGCAAAGACTTCCTGTGCGACCCCTACCAGGTGTACCAGGCCCGCGCCGCCGGGGCCGACGCTGTGCTGCTGATCGCCGCCAGCCTGGACGAAACCGAACTGGGCGACCTGCACGCGCTGGCGAGCGAGTTGGGCCTGGCGGCGCTGGTGGAAGTGCATGACGAAAACGAGCTGGAGAAGGCTTTCGCGGCCTGCAACCCCGGGCTGGTGGGCGTGAACAACCGCAACCTGCGCGACTTCAGCGTGCGCTTGGAGACCACCCTGGCCTTGCGCGCGCTGGTTCCTTACGGCGTGTGCATGGTGGCCGAGTCGGGCATCCACACGGCGGCAGACGTGGAACGCTTGCGCGAGGCGGGCGTGGACGCCATCCTGGTGGGCGAGGCGCTGGTGACGGCCCCCGACCCGGCGACCAAAGTGCGGAGCCTGGCGCGATGATCGTCAAGATTTGCGGGATCACCACCCTGGAAGACGCGCTGGCCTGCATCGAGGCCGGGGCGGATTGGCTGGGGTTCAACTTTTACCCGCGCAGCCCGCGTTATCTCACCCCGACGGCCTGCGTGGAGATCACCGCGGCGCTGCGGCGGAGCCATCCCAGGGTCAAGCTGGTGGGGGTGTTCGTGGACGCGCCCATTCAAGAGGTCATTGCCATTCTCGACGGATGCAGGTTGCATCTGGCGCAATTGTGCGGGCACGAGCCGCCCGAGCACCTGGCGATGCTCGGTGAACGGGGCTTGAAAGCGCTGCGCCCGGCGGACGCTGCCGCACTGGAGGCTGATTTGGCCACCTACCCGGCCCGCGGCGAGGCCCCGGCCTGGCTGATCGACGCTTACCGACCGGGTGAATTTGGCGGGACGGGACACACCGCGGATTGGAGCCTGGCGGCGGGCCTGGCGCGGCGCGTGCCGATCCTGCTGGCGGGCGGGTTGAAGCCGGGGAACGTGGCGCAGGCGGTGGCGCAGGCTCAACCGTGGGGCGTGGACGTGGCCTCGGGGGTGGAGTCGGCGCCGGGACGCAAGGACGCGACGTTGGTGCGGGCGTTTGTGCAGGCGGCGCGTTCCGCTCTTAGCCCTCTCCCTCTTAGGGAGAGGGTGGGGTGAGGGTGGACACCCGATTGCGCTAGACTCATCCAGTATCTACCCTCACCTACTCTCGACAGAGCGCTGAAGTAGCGACCTCCCCCTGGCCCTCGTCAGGGCGCCGAAGCGGCGAGGGAGAGGGACAGAAGGAGCAGAACAGAGGAATCATTTATGACTACTACGACTACATCATCTCTTCCACATAAGTTTGGCCCGTATGGCGGGCAGTTCGTGCCGGAGGTGTTGATCCCGGCGGTGACGGAGTTGGAGCGCGCTTATCTGGAGGCGCGGGCCGACCCGGCTTTCCAGCGCGAGTTGGATCACCTCCTGGCCACCTACGTGGGACGGCCTACGCCGCTGACTTTTGCGGCGCGGCTGACCGCCGAACTGGGCGGGGCGCAGATCTACCTCAAGCGCGAGGATTTGGCCCACACCGGGGCGCACAAGATCAACAACGCTTTGGGGCAGGCCTTGCTGGCGCAGCGCATGGGCAAGCGGCGCATCATTGCCGAGACCGGGGCCGGGCAGCACGGCGTGGCCAGCGCCACGGTGGCGGCGCTGCTGGGCATGGAGTGCATCGTCTACATGGGCTCGGTGGACATTGCCCGGCAGCAGCCCAACGTGCAACGCATGAATCTGCTGGGGGCCGAGGTGCGCCCGGTGGAATCGGGCAGCCGCACCCTCAAGGACGCGGTCAACGAGGCCATCCGCGACTGGGTAACCAATGTGCGCGACACCTACTACCTGCTGGGGTCGGCCCTAGGGCCGCATCCCTACCCGACCATGGTGCGCGACTTTCAAGCTGTCATCGGGCGCGAAGCGCGGGAGCAAATCCTGGCGCAGGCCGGGCGGTTGCCGGACGAGTGCATTGCCTGCGTGGGGGGCGGGTCCAACGCCATCGGTCTGTTCGACGCCTTCCGCGACGATGAAGCCGTGGCCCTGGTGGGCGTGGAGGCGGGCGGCGACGGGCTGCACACCGGGCGGCACGCGGCCCGCTTTAGCGACCCCAAGCTGGGCCGTCCTGGCGTCCTGCACGGCGCATACACCTACGTGCTGCAAACCGAGGACGGGCAGGTGGCCGACACCCATTCCATCTCCGCCGGGCTGGATTACGCGGCGGTGGGGCCGGAACACGCCCTGCTGCACGACACCGAGCGGGCGGTCTATACCACCGCCGACGACCGCCAGGCGCTGGCGGCTTTCCAGCAGTTGGCCCGGCTCGAAGGCATCCTCCCGGCGCTCGAGTCTTCGCACGCGGTGGCTGAGGCTGCACGGCTGGCCCCGCTGCTGGGGCGCGATAAGATTTTGCTGGTCAACCTGTCTGGGCGGGGCGACAAGGACCTGGACAGCGTTCTGAAAGCCCTCAAGGAGCAAGCATGAACGGCATCGAACACATCCAAGCGGCATTTGCAGCCGCGCGCGCTGAACAGCGTGCCGCACTCATGCCATACTGCACCCTGGGTTACCCCAGCCGGGCCGCCACGCTGGACGTGTTGGAGGCAGTAGCCCGCGCGGGGGCCGACCTGATCGAGCTGGGCGTGCCCTTCTCCGATCCGCTAGCCGACGGTCCCACCATTCAACGCTCCACGCAGGTGGCCTTGGAGCAGGGCATGACGGTGGCGGGTTGTTTGGAGATCACCCGGCAGTTGCGCGCTCGCGGGGTGACCCAACCCTTGATGCTGATGGGGTACATCAACCCGCTGCTGGCTTACGGCGTGGAGCGCTTCTGCCGGGATGCCCAGGCCGCCGGGGCAGACGGAATGATCATCCCCGACCTGCCACCCGAGGAGGCCGGAGAACTGGCGGCGGCCTGCCGGGAGCACGGGCTGGCCTTGATCTACCTGCTCTCGCCCGCTTCGCCCGCCGAACGCATTGCCACGGTGGCGGCGCAAGCCAGCGGATTCCTGTACCTGGTCTCGCTGACCGGAGTGACGGGGGCGCGCAGCAGCCTTCCGCCCGAGCTGCCTGAATTTGTCGAGCGGGTGCGCACGGCGGCGCCGGGCATGCCGCTGGCGGTGGGCTTTGGCATTTCGACGCCGGAGCATGCCCGCCAGGTGGGGCAATTGGCCGACGGGGTCATTGTCGGCTCGGCGCTGGTGAACGCCATCGGCAAAGCGGAAGACCCGATGGCGGCGGCGGGGGAGTTTGTGGCCGCGTTGCGCAAGGGGATGGAAGAGGGGAAGTTATCCACGAATTTCACGAATGGGCACGAATTATTAAGAAAGGATTCCTGATTTAAAATTTTCCGGCGCTTATTCGCGATTATTTGCGTTCACTTTGGCCTCGCCAGAGTGAATCGCGGATCGTTTTTCGAATCGGTCTTGACGAGAGACGGGTTAAGCGGTATATTTGGTGACTGCCTGCCCTTGTAGCTCAATTGGATAGAGCGTTTGCTTGCGGAGCAAAAGGCTAGAGATTCGAGTTCTCTCAGGGGCACAGGAAACGACCTTGAACAAAGGTCGTTTCGGTTTTTAAGGCTAGAGATCCCCACAGGGGGGACGATGTTCGAGTTCTCTCAGGGGCACAAAAAAGCTGATAGCTATTAGCGGCACCCCTCCGGGTGCGCCGAAGCGGCGTCAGCTTTTAGCTTTAAATAGCTGACAGCTGATAGCTTCTCCTACCGCCTTAATCGTGCGTTTCAAATCTCACCGAGTTGATCTGGTCGTTGAAGTTCCGGTTGGATCCTTGGGGCATGTTCAGCGGAGGGTTGACATAGGTGTTCTCAAGAAACGGCACCGGGTAGGGTAAAGCCGGATTTTCCATATCCCTGATCGCAGCGATAAAACAGCCATCCGGGATTTTTAGCTCCAGAACCCTCCCGTTCTCTTCTCCTTTATTCAGATTGAAGTTCTTATTGACATAACACTTCAGCGAAGTTCCGGTGCGGGAATAAGGGAAGCCGATCAAAATCAGCGACGAGATGTGGTTGTCGAAGCTTTCATAGAATTTTTTCCCAAAAAGGTCTCCCATCAGGTTCTTCGCGTAGATGCTATCCTCCAACACGGCGATTGCGCCCGTGGAATCAATGACAGATGTGCCTTTATCGGCGATAAAGCCGATCACTTGAAAGATCATCTCGGCGGCTGATTTGGCTTCTTCGGTCAGGAAAACTTGTCCAAGCTGAAATACCTGGAGGATTGATTTGAGGGCAGAAAAAAGCTTGATTCGTTTCGCGTTCAAATCAGATGGATTCAATACATCGATATGCTGGTTATCCTTGAGAAAATCAAAGATTTCTGTTGTGGCCGCAGGGAGCATGAGCATTGTAGGACCCTTGAAATCCTTCTCGGTAAAAAATAAGGCCAGGGTATCCAGTTTTAATTGCCTCAAGTGAATCTCGACCTCGCCCAGGACGAATTCTTGGCCCGCAAACGACAACGTCTGGCCCAGGAGGTTGATCGCGGCGGTCGTATGGAGTTTTACTTTTAGCTGCACGGTCAGAGCGACTTCACCCGAAGTTGGTAAAGCTTTCTGATTAAAATCCGGAAGGTATTGCAGGATCAGCGGCTGTTTTGATACTCCTTTTTCGCCCGGCTCAAGGTCCGCATAATAGGAATTTAGATGCTTTGGGTCTTCACCTTGAGATCCTTGTTCCACCAGATCGAAGCGAGAAAATTCCGGATCATGCCGGACGATTTCGAACTTGAACTCCACCAGCAATTGATTGCCCAGGAACTTCACCAAGGCATTGTTGGCTGCCTCAGCCAGGCGTTCCACGCCCAATTCGATGGTTTGACCCACATCGATGGTTTCAACCTCAAATTTCGCGGGCCGCCAAAGACTTTGGATCAAGCGGTTGGCGTATTCTTGCAGATCAAAGTGGATGAGCGGCCTGGAGGGTAAATCGTCGCGCCAGATGATCACCACGCCGTATTCCTCTCCGGCGGGTTTCTTAAATTGCACGCAGTTATCGGTCCAAAAGAGGATGAAATCCTGCTGATCTTTGCGATCTTTCCCGGTCAACCACCTGCCCATCCTGCGGAGCGCGGCAAGCTTGGAGGTAACGGTGGGGGGCGGGGTTAGGGCGAGATTCTTGTCCGGCCAGGGAGTTGTGGTCAATCCTGTTTCTCCCGAGGTGAAGAACTCGAGTTCAGAAAGCGCCTGCGGCTCCAACGAGTACCAGCGGATCTGCCCACCGCGAGAATCTGGGCCGGTGGGCTGCCCTTGCGCATCCAGGTCGGGTACCGCGGGCGCGCCGAGATAGTCGCTGCGGGTGGTGGGGGTTTCTTTGGGCAACTCCTTCACCCCAACCTCCACCACGTCTTTCCAGACCGGTTCGCCCACAATGGGCAGCGGCAGCCAGACCGGGAACGGCAGGGAGGGTTTGCTCTCTTTGCCTTGCCTGTCCACCACCAGCAACCGGAACGCCATCATGAGGTTGTTGCGAGAATAATTGTTATACCGCGCCTGGCCCGTGTTCTCAAATTCGCGCATTTCAGGAAGGGTCACCTGGATTTCTTTGAAGGCAAAGGTGAACGGAATTGAGTATTGGAAATTTCCAATTTCGAATTTAATTGAAGTTGTGAATTTCTTGTCGATAGACGAAAAAGAAAGTGTAGAAGGATTTCGGTCATCTGGCGATCGAATCGATGCAATGTCGACATTCAACAGCGCAACGGCTTCGGTAATCAGGGTTTTCGCCGCGTTCAAGTCGAGAGCGAACAATTTGTCGCCGGCTTGTTTGATCTTGTCGGTATCCACATGGAAATCGACCACATAGATATAGATGGTTTCTTCCGGGAGCATTTCCAGCAAGGCAAT
>JAEXTI010000473.1 GCA_023406965.1 Chloroflexota bacterium | reverse complement strand
CATCTCCGCCATAGCCGGGTCGTCGCCCATGCGCGCCGCCATCTCATCTACCGCTCGCTTGATGCTAAACGGGTCGTCGCCGTGCAAAATGTAGATGGTCGGCTTAATTTCCACGCTATCCTCGGGTGAGCACGCGGAACATCGGTGTGTCGCCGCGCATCTGCCGGGTGACGCTGACAATTTGCATGCCAAGGGGCGCGGCCGCCGTGGTGACGCGCGCCTGTAAAAAGGGTCCCACCGGCTGAGCAAGCATCAATGCCAGTGTTACCAGCGAAACTACCATTGGGAAGCGTTCTAGCTTGCTGCGGAAGTTGCGCGCGCCCAGCATGCCAAGCCAGGCAAACGACCCGGCCATCATCCCGGCAGCCACTAAATTTGTCCCGCAGTTAGGATGCACCGCCAGGGTCGCCTCTCCGCCTTCCAGGCGCTGTAATGCTTGCTGGGCGGCGGTCGCCACCTCGTCCAGTTCAGCCTGGCCCAACAACCAAAAGCCCTGCGCATCCGAATAACCACCCATGCGCAAGGTGGGGCGACGAGCCGACATTACCTGTAAGGTGGCATGTTCAAGCGCATGGTTGCGCCGAATTCGTGAGACTGGTCCCCAATCGAGAACGGACATTTTATACCTCCAAAAGCGGCGGAAATCCACCTTAACGGCGCGTTAAGTCGCGTCGTTGGCCATCGCGGCCCGCTCGCTCAAATTCATTTGCGCCTCGCTGCGGAAGCGTCCGGTATCGATATGCGGCAGCATAAACAGTGAAATCACCATGAAGCCGGCCTGCACCAGGAATACTACCATATAACCCAGCAGGGGCGTATTGAAGGCATAGGCAAACACATCCCGCACCACGCCCGCCAGCAGCGTGCCGATCAGGCGCGAGATGGCATTGGCCACGCCCCAGGCGCCCATGAACAACCCCACCTGCGTAGTGGTCATATCCAGCATCAGGGACAAGTTCGAGGTGGTCGAAAAGCCGGTGCCCAGCCCCAGCAGCACCACCCCCGCGTAAAATACGCTGCTCAACGCAAAGGGTCCCGCCCCAGCGATGAGCACAAACCCGGTGATGGCGGTGATGGCCCCAGCTCGCGCCACGCCGCGCTTGGTAATCGTCCTTTCCAGCCAGCCCGCAGCCAGCAAAGCCACCAGGAAACACCCGCCCCAAATGGAGGTGATGCGCGTGGTAGCCGCCACCGGCAGGTGGAAGATTTCGCCACCATACGGCTCCAGCAGAATATCCTGCCCCAAAATGGCCGCCAGCAGAAGGATCAGGTAGGTGAAAAACAATTTGGCCTGGGGATTCTTCAGAACGCTGCGCATCAGCCCGCGCCATTCGCTGCGATTTTCGCGAGCAGGAGCGGGACCGGCGGCCCCCGGCGCCAGGCGCGGCTCCAATCCGATCACGCCCAACAGCCCCAGGCCCAAAGCCACCCCCGCCACTATCAGGAAAGCCCTCTCCAGGGTTTGGGGGGCATAGGTCTCTAACAGATCTCCAAGGGTGATGGAAGTGAGAATGATGCCGATGATCATCACAAACCACATCACCGAGATTGTCCGCGAGCGGCCTTTTTCGCCCGAAAGCTCGGAGGCCAACGAGAGGTAGGAGACGCTGGCGACGTTGTAGCCCATCCCCCAGGCGGCAAAGGTGAGCAGGCTAAGCAGCAAACCCAGCACAGGTTTCTCTGCCATTACGTATACTGCCTGGGGGGCCAAAAATAACCCTCCGGCGCATAGGAACAAGCCGAGGGCTATATAAGGGCTGCGCCGCCAGCCAAAAATGGGATGGCGGTCGGAATAGGAGCCAATCATCACCTGTAGAGGGGAAAACAAATAGGGCAAAGAAGCCAAAATTGCGACCAGTGAAGCTGAAAGCGCCAGTTCTTTGATCATCACCCGGTTGAGCGTGCTGTTAATCGGCACCAGGGTCATGGCTACCGCGACATGGATGAGGGCGAGTTGGATGCGTTTAATCAACATGAGACTTCGGCGTTACTCCTTCAGCATTGCCTTGCGAATCTCTTCGGCGTGTTCCACTTCATGTTCGGCGAAGATGTTCACAACACCTTCCACCGTGCCGTATCCGCCCCACGGCAAGATCATCTTCTCGAAGAACTTATCCTCCGGAATATCCAGAATGGCCTGTTTGACATCGGCGCGGTTGATGTCGAACTCGCGGCGGGTTTGTTCAAAGCTCAACGCTTCGCGAGTTTCCACGGATTGCGCATTAAAGGGATCGATTCCGCGAGCGGCAGGCGTACCCGATTCGCGCCCACCGGAATGTGCGAGTAGCGCCGCCAGGGTGGCTTCGTCCCATCCGGCGATGTGGGCCAGCACCTGACGCATGGTCCAGCCGGGGTAAACTTCATCCTCGGTGCTGACCAGCGGGATCAAGGCTTCCATCTGTGCGCGGGCGCTATCCAACTGCTCAATTAATTGCTGTTTGCTTTTCATGGTTTGAATCCTCTGTTTCGCTTTCGGAGAGGTTACGCTTCCGCATCGGTTTTCAACAGCGCCAGGTTAAGCGCTTCGCGCAGGGAGCGCGCCTCGGACACCTGAATACCTTCGGGCCAGGGCTCTCCGGTCTTGCGGATGCGGTGCGGGATGATGGCGCTACGGAAGCCCAGCTTGGAGGCCTCACGCAAGCGAGTAGCCATCTGGCCCACCATGCGCAGCTCGCCCGAAAGGCCCACCTCGCCAATCAACACCGTGTCGGCGCGCACCGAAACGTCGCGCATTGAAGAAGCGATGGAAGCAGCCACAGCTAAATCGGCGGCAGGCTCGCTGATGCGCATGCCGCCGATGACGTTGACGAACACGTCCTGCTCGCCCAGGTTCAGTCCCAGGCGGCGGGTGAGTACGGCGCTGATCATCAGCAGGCGGTTGATCTCAATGCCATTCGGCGTGCGGCGGGGATTGCTGAGGCTGGAGTGGCTGGTGAGGCCTTGAATCTCGACCAGCAATGGACGGGTGCCTTCCATGGTCACCGCGATGGACGAGCCGGGCACGTTGACCATGCGCTCGGCCAGAAAGGCCTCGCTGGGGTTGGTTACCTCGGCCATGCCATATTCGCGCATATCAAAGACGCCCACCTCCGAGGTGGCCCCAAAGCGGTTCTTCACCGAGCGCAGCAGACGGTAAGACTGGAAGCGGTCACCCTCCAGGTACAGCACCGTGTCGACGATATGCTCCAGCACGCGCGGCCCGGCGATGATGCCTTCCTTGGTGACATGGCCGATGACAAACACCGACACACCGCTGGTCTTGGCTATATCGCGCAAGCGGCTGGAACATTCGCGCACCTGCGACACCGAACCCGCCGAGGAATCAATTTCAGGCAGGTACACCGTCTGGATCGAGTCGACCACCAGGATCGAAGGTTGGAAGGCACGGGTGTGCTCGAGGATGGTTTCCAGGTTGGTCTCGGTCACCAGGAGCAAGCCTTGCGGAACCGTTTTCTCCTTGGCCTCGGGATTTTGCAACACGCGCAGCGCGCGCATCTTCACTTGCCGCTCCGACTCTTCGCCCGAAACGTACAGCACCGTCTGGCCGGCAGCCATCTCGATAGCCAGTTGCAGCATGAGCGTGGATTTGCCGATACCGGGGTCGCCGCCTACCAGGACGATGGAGCCGGGCACCACACCCCCGCCCAGCACGCGCGAAAACTCGCCGATGGGCACGGGCAGGCGGCTTTCCTGGTCGCTGTCAATTTCATCCAGGCGGCGGGGCAGCGAAGCCCCTCCCAGCCCAGATTTTGGCGCGCCTTTGGCCGGGGCAGACGGGGCGGCAATCACTTCTTCGACCATGCTGTTGTAGGTGCCGCACTGAGGGCAGCGCCCCAGCAGACGTGGGGCAGTGCGCCCGCAGCTTTGGCATACAAAACGTGTTTGAGTCTTAGCCATTATCGCAAATTTCCAGGGATTTCAATCTTCAGTGATTTATCATACTCAACTTCATCCACGCGCTGGTTGTAAAGTTCAAGCAATCCTTTTAAGCTCTTTTTTCTCGACTCTTCCGAGAACGCAGCCATTTCTTCAAGGTTTTGACTAACAAACGACTCGATTGATTCAACAGCCACCATGCCAGGAATCTCCACATCCACGTTTTGTCTAGCGCCAATTAAGGTGCGTTCTGAAACTAACAAAAGCGGCCTCAACCCATTGCTTATATTCAACTTACATTTTTCATATACATGTGGGAATGGAGACACGGTCACATGGATCACAGTGTCGCCAACCAAGAAATCGCCTTCATGATCGATTTGTTCATCAGCCGAGCTACCAGAACGATTCTCAATATGTAATTGAGGAAAGCGCATCTGCAATTTTGCGCCAACTAGATATTGAGCAACATAACCATCCTTCCTTGATTCTTTAGCTTCTTCTAATAAATCGCTAATCAGCTGTCTTGTTGTTTTTGAAGAAGAATAAACAAATTTAAGTCTTTGTCTGTTATGAAAATCTTGAACTTTCCCCACAAGGAATCGCTGCATCACCTCCAAAAGCCGTTTTCTTTCAGACAACGGAAGAACCTCTAGATGCAAATTTGTCATATCATCCAAAAGCTGTTTTATATCCCCGCGCAAGCCTCTATTCGTCCTCCCCCCTTCACTAACAAAAGGTCGAGTTTCACCGAAGGACTGCAATATTGTTTTTATTGCATTTCCACTAGCTCCTTTAATTTGCGCTCCACCCTTCGCAGTATGTTTATCGATATCCAAAAGATAATCTGCTTTTAGGTGATCGAGGACGACTAAGGCTCCGCTAATCGTACCGCGAGCAGGAAAATCCCCAGAATATTTTTTTAAAGCCTCATACCAGTGCTCAAGGATTGTAATGACTGCTTCATCGTTCATGCATCACCTGTTTCGGACAAATTCACGTGAAGAATTTCGTTCACCAAGGGATTAAAGTAGTGTTCCATTATCCACTCAATCACTGGAACGCACACCGCATCGCCAAAACCAAAAAGCGCCTGGTTCAAATTTACTGTAATTGTAAAATCGTCAGCCCCCATTAGCTTTGCGCATTCTCTTGGATTAAGCAACCTGACTCGATAATTGCCTTGGCCCGCTTGAATTAATATTTGCCTACCGCTGCCACCTCTCGGCGTACGTAAGCAACCTGCTATTCCGTCATTGCGAATTTCCGCAAAGGTTTTTCCATTCCTGACACGACGAAATGCCGTAGCATAAGTGATTTCAGAGCCAGAAATCATTTCTTGCATCTTTATTTTATGTTTTTCAGACATTTGGCCTAGAAGATAAGCTGCTCTCTCTTCGGACCACCACTCGTGAGAATCCTCCGAGACATTTTCTATGATAGAGGCAAGATACTTATTTTGTTTCGGGGAAGAGGGTAGGTTCCTTATTGCCCAATCGATATCTTGATGCGTTGCGATGAACTTTCTTAATGGCGCAGACCGCACATCACTCGTGTCTAAAGTGAAATTCGCGGATGTGCTAAAGGCCTTATCAATCCCTACAACAAACAAGCGCTTCCGGCTTTGGGGAACAAAATTCGCGGCGTCGAGCAAAAAGGAATCGACTCTATATCCCAACTCGTTTAGAGTTTTAAGCGCCTGATAAAAATCCTCCCCACCCTTAGAGCTTAAGAAGCCTGGTACATTTTCAAGTAGAATGAGTGGCGGTTTACGCAAACCCATTTCTTGGATGATCCGAATAAACCCCCAAAACGCAGAAGATTGTTTTCCTTCGTTTAACCCTTGCCTTGCCCCGGCTAAAGACAAATCATTACAAGGAAATGAAGCTGTAGCTAATGTAGTACTAGGCACAGAATCTACATCTAGTTTGTGGATATCCTCTGGGGAGAAGAAATCTTCCTGCCCAAACTGGTCTTCATACATCTTCTGTTTATCAGGATCAATATCATTTGCGAATTTACAGTTCCACCCTCTTTTTTCCAGGGCTAATCGCATCAACCCTATTCCCGCAAAAAACTCAGAGAAAGATTTTTCGGCTATCAACTTAATTTTATCGTCTAATAAACGGGTACGCGCCTTTTCTAATATCAACTCGACACAAGAATCAAGGTTGTCTTCTATCTGACTTTCCCATAATCGGATGACAACCCATCCGGATTCCATCAGATCATACGATACGCGACTGTCACGGATCACGTTTCGATTGATTTTTTTTATCCAATACTCTTTATTATCAGGATTGGTAAATTGATCTTCGATGGAACTTAATCCGCGAATCTTCCATTGATTTCCATGCCAAAAATCACCATCCACAAAGATGGCTACTTTGTCCTCGGGAATAACGATATCCGGTTTTCCTGGTAATGAAGCCAAATTATCATCGATCACTATTCCCCTTGCCCTTAAGGCGTCTCGGAGCAAGAGTTCTGGTTTAGTTCCCGATGATTTGACTTTCCTCATGACCGATGAAATAATTTCCTTACGTTCCATATAATGTATTATAGAACAAAATTACAGGGCGGAGAGGTCCCCGCCCTGTAATTCTAACCAAATGCTTAAGCTATGTTCTCAACTTCAGGTTGAAGAGGAGTCTCCTCTGCCTTGCTCAGCAGGAACTCGTTGGTCTCGGGGTCGTAGTCGACCAGGATTTCGTCTCCGGCGTTGAACTGCTTGGCCAGCACCGCGTCGGACAGGCGATCCTCGATCTTGAACTGGATCACACGGCGCAACGGGCGGGCGCCCATTTCGGGATCGTAGCCTTCCTGGGCCAATTGATCGAGGGCGATCTCGGTTGCCTTGAGCGCAATCTGGCTCTCTTGCAACCGATCGGCCACTTTGTTCAACTCCAGGCTCACAATGCGGCGGATGTGCTCGCGATTGAGCGAGCGGAACACGATCACCGAATCGAGGCGGTTGATGAACTCGGGGCGGAAGACACGCTTGAGCGAATCGAGCAGCTTCTTGCGCATCTCGTCGTAAGCCATCTCTTCCTCGCGGGCCTCGTCACGGGCCAGTGAGAAGCCCAGCGAGGTCTGCCGCTTGATCATATCCGCGCCGATGTTGGAGGTCATGATGATGATCGCGTTGCGGAAGTCCACCTTGTGGCCTTTGGCATCCGATAGATGCCCTTCTTCCATGATCTGGAGGAGCATGTTGTGGGCCTCGGGATGGGCCTTCTCGATCTCGTCAAACACCACAATCGAGTAGGGTCGGCGGCGAATGGCCTCAGTGAGTTGACCGGCGTCCTCAAAGCCCACGTATCCGGGCGGCGCGCCGACCAGGCGGCTGACCGTGTGGCGTTCCATGAACTCGGACATATCCAACTGGATCAAGGCGTCTTCGCTGCCAAACATAAAGCGCGCCAGAGCCTTGGTTAGCTCGGTCTTACCAACGCCCGTGGGGCCGAGGAAGATGAACGAACCGATGGGGCGCTTGGGGTCTTTCAACCCGGCGCGCGCGCGGCGCACGGCCTTGGAGATGGCGTCGATGGCCTCATCCTGGCCGATGATCTGTTTGCGCAGTTCTTCTTCCATGCGCAGCAGCCGCTCCGATTCCTCGGTAGCCATCTGCATCACCGGCACGCCGGTCCACATGGAAACCACCTCGGCAATATCATCGGCGCTGACGCTAGGGCTGGCTGTACGATCCCAGGCAGTGCGCAAGCGCTCGATCTGGTTTTCTAGCTCGGTCTCGCGCTGGACCAGGTCTTGCGCTTCGGCATCGCGCCCATCGTCGATCGCCAGCGAATGATTCTGGCGCACCTGGCGCAGTTCGCGCATCAAATCGCGGGCACTAGTGGCCGCAGGGCTCTTGTACATGCGCACCCGCGACGAAGCCTCGTCCACCAAATCGATGGCCTTGTCGGGCAGGAAGCGGTCGGCCACATAGCGAGCCGAGAGCTTGGCCGCGGCTTCCAAGGCCTCTTCCGAGATGGTCAGGCGGTGGTGCTCTTCGTAAGCCGACTTAATCCCCTTGAGGATTTCAATGGTCTCATCAATGGTCGGTTCGTTGACCACAATGGGTTGGAAGCGGCGCTCGAGAGCAGCGTCGCTCTCGATGTGCTTGCGGTACTCCTCCAATGTGGTCGCACCGATCACCTGCAATTCGCCACGAGAAAGGGCGGGCTTGAGGATGTTGGCCGCATCTACCGAAGAACCGGCTGCGCCGGCGCCTACCAGCATGTGCACTTCGTCAATGAAGAGAATGGCGCCGGAGGACTTCAACTCGTCGATGACCCGCTTGAGGCGCTCCTCAAACTGACCGCGGTACATGGTGCCAGCCACTAACGAGCCAACATCCAGTTGTAAGACCCGCTTGCCCAGCAACAGGGCCGGGACGTCGCCTTCAACGATGCGCTGCGCCAGTCCTTCCACGATGGCGGTCTTACCCACGCCGGGCTCGCCGATGAGGGCCGGGTTGTTCTTCGAGCGGCGCGCCAGAATCTGGATCACGCGCTCAATTTCCATCTGCCGTCCAATGACCGGGTCCAGCTTGCCTTCTTCGGCCTTGGTGGTCAAGTCCACCGCCAGTTGATCCACCAGCGGGGTCTTGCCTTTTTCTTTGTCCTTGTCTTGTTGTTGCTGGCGCGCAGCAGGCCGGTTGGCCGTGGGCGCAGCGGGGCCGCCGGTGGGGGCCGTGGGGGTGCTGCCGGTGCTTTCGGTCAAAATACGGCGGGTTTGGCGGCGAATTTGCTCGGGCGTCACGCCCAACTTGCGCAGCACGTCCATGCCCAGGCCCTCGGTGGAACGCACTAGGCCCAGCAGCAAATGTTCGGTGCCAATGTAGTGATGACCCATGCGGCGAGCTTCATCGATCGCCAGCTCCAGCACTTTCTGCGTGCCGGGAGCCAGATCAATCTTGCCGCCCCGGTAATCACCAAAACCGCCCAATTTTTCTACAGTTTCGTGCACCCGCTCCGGCTCCAGGCCTAATTCGCGCAGGACGCGCCCGGCGATTCCGCCTTCCTCCTGGATCAAACCCAGCAGGAGATGCTCCGTGCCGATTGCGTTCTGGCGCAGGCGCTCAGCTTCCTGATGAGCCAGACTCAAAACCCGTCTGGCCCGTTGGGTGAAACGCTCCATTCCAGACATACGTACTCCTCTTTTACCGCTCCCTGCCCAAAGCGGGCAGGCCTTGATAAGAACTGGGAAGTGACCCACTGTTGATCGATACCCGTAACGGCCTAACCTTCCCGCAAAGTCACTTTAATGCCCCCCTCACAGAGAGGCCTTCCAATCCTTCTAAGTATGATTCTACCATCAATGAACAGTTTGTCGAGTCACCCGTTTTGACGATATAAGGTTTCACCCTCAGCGGGCAACCAGGCGCGAGCAGAATTCACCGCGCTGATTCCCAATAAACCTGAACCTGCGAGCCCTCATGCGCGGAGATTTCCGGTACAATAAACCCCATGCCCACCTTACAAGATGTGTTGCGCGGGCGCGACCTCAGCTTTCTCAAAATGGTTGCCAACGCCTGGCGGCTCGACCTGACCGCTCCAGACGCTGCCACCTACCTGCCGCAACTGGTCAACGGCATCCTGGCCCACCCCTGGCAGGAAGAGGTGTTGGCCAGCTTCCCTGCCGATGTGCAATCTGCGCTGCAAGCCCTGCTGCTTAACGAAGGCCGCCTGAGTTGGGCGCTGTTCACCCGCCGCTGCGGCGAGGTGCGGCCTTTTGGCCCCGGCAAGCGCGAGAAGGAACGCCCCGACCTCAACCCGATCTCTCCCGCCGAATATCTGTGGTACCGCGGATTGGTGGGACGCGCCTTCCTGCAAACTTCCGGCGAGCGCGAAATGCAGGAATATGCATTCATCCCCGATGACCTCCTTGAACACCTGCAACCGCTCATTGACGCCGAGCAATCTCCGCCCGGCCGCCCGGCCTCACCTGGAGAAAGCGCCCACCCTCACCTCGCCACCGACCGCATCCTCGACCACGCCTGTACATTGTTGGCGGCCCTGCGCTGCGGTATGGTGCCAGATGAACTGGTAGCGCCGGGATGGATTCTGCCCCCCGCTGCGCTCCTAAACTTGCTGCGCGCTGCCGGGCTGGTAGATTCTACCGGGTTGCCCGTGGCCGAAGCTGCGCGGGCCTTC
>JAEXTI010000463.1 GCA_023406965.1 Chloroflexota bacterium | reverse complement strand
CTCAGGCGAACGCCGCGCAAGCCCAACATCGGGTTGCTTTCGTGCAGCCCGCGGATGCTGGCCAGCAGTTTTTCTTTGTCAGCCAGGCCCTTGGTCTCGCCCTTCACGCGCATGGTCACAACCTCTTCGAAGAGTTTTTCTTCGTCGGGCATGAACTCATGCAGCGGGGGATCGATCAAGCGAATGATCACCGGTAGGCCATCCATGGCCTCGAACAAACCATCGAAGTCTGAGCGCTGGCTGGGCAGCAGTTCATTCAGGGCGGCGGTGCGGGCTTCTGAAGTCTGGGCCAAAATCATGCGCTGCACGATCGGCAGGCGCTCCGGCTCGAAGAACATGTGCTCGGTGCGGCACAGGCCAATACCCTTGGCGCCATAAGAGCGGGCGCGGCGGGCATCCTTCGGATAATCCGCATTGGCCCACACCTGCAGGCGGGAGGTCTCATCGGCCCAGGTCAGCAGGGTCATCAGCTCGTGCTGTTCTTCCAGGTTCGGGACGGAGAGGTCGAGCTTGCCCAGGTAAACTTCACCGGTGCCGCCATCGACCGAAATCCACTCGCCTTCCTTGACGACCACATCGCCCACCGACATCTGGCGCTTGACCAGGTCGATCTTGACAGCAGAAGCGCCAACGACGCAGGGCACACCGAACTGGCGAGCCACCACGGCCGCGTGAGAGGTCGCGCCGCCTTCGCTGGTCAAGATACCCTTGGCAGCCAACATACCATGCACGTCATCCGGCTTGGTGAAGGGGCGAACCATAATGACCGCCTGGCCTTCTTCCTTGCCCATCTTCTCAGCCAGGTCGGCGTCGAAGTAAATCTGACCAACCGCGGCGCCCGGGGAAGCGTTCACGCCGCTGGCGAAGTATCGGCCGGCCTTCTTGGCGGCTTTCTTGCCATTGTCGTCAAACTGCGGGTGCAGCATGGCATCCACCTGCTTGGGGGTCACGCGCTGCAGGGCTTCTTGCTTGGAGATCAGACCTTCGCTAACCATGTCAACCGCGATCTTGATTGCAGCCTTAGCGGTGCGCTTGCCGTTGCGGGTCTGGAGCATCCACAACTTGCCACGCTCGATGGTGAACTCCATGTCCTGCATATCCTTGTAGTGCTTTTCAAGGATGGCGCAGATGTCCATGAACTGATGATAAGCGGTGGGCAGGGGTTCGACCATCTTGTCGATGTGCTCGGTGTTGCGGATACCGGCAACCACGTCCTCGCCCTGGGCATTCAACAGGTACTCGCCGAAGATCTTGCGCTCGCCATCCGAAGGATTGCGGGTGAAGGCAACGCCCGTACCAGAGTCCCAACCCATGTTACCAAAGACCATCGTCACGATATTGACGGCGGTGCCCAGATCATCGGGGATAGCTTCTGCGCGGCGGTAATCGATGGCGCGCTTGCCCATCCAGGATTTGAACACGGCTTCGGTCGCCAGGCTGAGCTGGTCAATCGGGTTCTGGGGGAAGTCGAAACCCTTGGCATCCTTGACAGCTTTCTTGAACACAATCGTCAGGGCCTTGAGGTCTTCGGTGGTCAGGTCGGTGTCCGATTTGTATCCGCGATCGTGCTTATAAGCATCGAAAGGCTCTTCAAAGGCCTCATCAGGCATGCCCAACACCACCGAGCCGAACATCTGGATCAGGCGGCGGTAGGAGTCATAAGCAAAGCGGGGATTGTCGGTCAACTTCGCCATACCTTCAACGGTCTCATCATTGAGGCCGATGTTGAGGACGGTGTCCATCATACCGGGCATCGAGAACTTGGCGCCGGAGCGGCAGGAGACGAGCAGCGGGTTCTTGGGATCGCCAAATTTCTTTCCGCTGGCTTCTTCCACGCGCTTGAGGGCAGCCACTTCCTGGTCCCACATTCCGGCAGGGAATTTGCTGCCACCGGCGGTGTAGGCATTGCAGGCCTCGGTCGTCACCGTAAAGAACGGCGGCACGGGCAGCTTAATGCGGGTCATTTCAAAAAGATTCGCGCCTTTGCCACCCAGCAGAGCGCGCACTTTGTCCCAATCGCCGCCCACATAGGCCGACGCCTGGTCCAATTCATCAAAAACATATACCCATTTCTTTTCAGACATTGGAAGTTCCTCCATAAAGATTTGCACCCCGGATTTGGGGATGATAGCCACCAGATGGAAATTTGGGGAGCAACCAGGGTTATTTACCCCAATTCGCCGAATGCCCAAACCTGAGAAATTCTACCACAAAGCCGCCGTTTTAGCGGAGCAATCGCCCAGGCACAACGGGAGTTGCCGTGGTGCGCGGTTCCGAAATGCGCAAATTTGATTGTAAACCGTTTGCAAGGTAAAAAGCCGGGGGATTGAATGATAATAGGATTGTAATTAGATCGGTTACTAAAAAATAACCACGCTGTAGCTAGGAAGGCTTTGATGAAAGTATTGGTAATTGATGATGATATGGGGATGACAGACCTGCTGACGATCTTACTCACGCCGGCAAGCTCTGACGTATTGGCTGCAAATTCGTCAGCACAAGGCATTGAGATGACCCGCCAGCACAGCCCCGACGTCGTCATCCTGGATTTGATGCTACCGGAGATGGATGGTTGGAGCGTCTGCAAATCGATTCGCGAATTCAGCGATGTTCCCATCCTCATCCTCTCCGCAATCGACAGCCCGGGCATGATCGCTGAAGCATTGGACAACGGCGCAGATGACTTTCTGACCAAGCCCATCTCCAGCGGAACCCTGATTGCCCACCTGAACAAGCTTGTTCGGCGTCCAACCTTGTTAAAAAAAACAATAGTGGCGCCTGAACCATCTTAATCCTCCCTCCTATTTACCGGTATCTGTTTTCCTCCCTTTCCCTTCCCCGAGCCAGACGGGGAAGGGATCGTTTAACGGCGAGACTCGGCGCCTACCACCGCAATTCCCAAAAAGCCCACATTACGTTCATTAGAAATCGGCGTGGTGAGATCCGCATTTTGGGGTATGAGAGTGGCTTCGCCACTCTCATACCCCAAAATGCGACACCTACCACCCCAACTCCAAAAGAGCTCGAATTATCTCAGGCTGTGGCATGATTCGTAGTAAAATCATAAAAATAATAGAAAACGGAGAACCATATGCAAACTTGTTCCCGCTGTAACACAAATGCCTCAGACACCACCCTGACCTGCCCTAATTGCCAGGCTGACCTGCGAGTCTTCTCTACCACCGCTGTAGCCCTGAAAAATTTCCAGGAGAATCCGCGGGTGCTCATGGTCCATCTCGCCGCCGGCGAAGAGGCCTGCACAGCTTGCCAGGCCGTTCAAGGCACCTATCCAAAAGACCAGGTTCCCGCCTTACCGGTAGAAGGCTGCTCCAATCCCGATGGTTGCCACTGTTTCTATCAGCCCGTTCTGGATGAAATCTATCCTTAATTCCCCTTGAATAGAGTTCCCAAAGTAGAGGTGTAAGCAGGCGCTTTGCGCCCGCTTACACCTCTATTCTTGATGATTATATTCCTCGCAAATAGAGGAAATACAAGCCGCCGATGTACCCCAATATGAGCAGGGTTGCATCGATCTCAAAAATCCAAATTTTCCGCTCGAACTTACCCACGTTTCCAACCACAGCCAACAGGGTCAAAACTAAGCCTATCAACCCGGTGAGAACGAAAGCCGGGTCGATCAAACCTAAGAACCGCCCGCTGGTTAAGAATACATCGCCCAGACCCAAAGCGAACATGTTAAACATGTTACTGCCGAAGAGGTTGCCCACAGCCATATCAAAGGCCTTCAGGCGCACAGCCCCAATGGTCGTCACCAATTCGGGCAGCGAAGTCACCATACCCACCAGCGCAATGCCCACAAAGCCCGTACCCAGCCCGGTGATTTCTGCAATCTTTACGCTGCTCTCCACCAACCAGGGAGTCACCACCACCAGAAGCCCCGCCGCCAGCACAAAACCGACGATTCCAGCCGCCAGTGACATCATCTTGGGGTCAATTTCCACCTCGCCTACAGCCACCGCTTGATCCCCACTGTTTTGCAGAGAGTACACCAGACCGATATAGGCCAGGATAATGATGATGCTGTCCAACCCTACCCAGCCAATCTGCACCTCGATATCGGCCAACAAGAAGAAAATCACCAGGGCGATCAACAGGCTGGCAATCGCGCCCGACATGGCGTGCCGCAGGCGAATGCGCCGCAATACGCTCTGCCGCCAAAAGAGGACATCCAGCACGCCCAACATAAACATGTTGAACATATTGCTGCCAAACAGATTTCCCGCCGCAAGGTTCACTTCACCCAACTGAAAGGAATTCAGGGTGGTCAACAGTTCTGGCAGCGAGGTAGAAGCCGCCAACAGAATTGCCCCCACAAACAATCCGCCCATGCCGGTGCGAATGGCGATCACGTCGGCAAATTCCGCCAACTTCAGCCCCACCACCACCAAGATGGTCGAACTGATCAAAAACTGTACCCAGATCATCCTACTCCGCCTTGTTCCAAGAAGTGGCCTTCGGAATCCCTTTGACCACACCCAAAGGCCAGGAGGCAAAAATCCCCGTGTACGGCAGGCTCAAATCACCAACAATCTTTTCGGTGGCGGTCATGCACTTCTGCACTGTCTCCTCGTCGGGCACAATGGCCAGCACCGTGCGATTTCCTTCCAATGAATCGCTCACATCCGGCAGCAGGTATCGCATGGGGATACTCAGTCTCTTCGCCCGGCGCCGGTGAATGCCGGTGCTCTCAAAGATCGTCGCGCCGCCAATACCCAGGTTGTACCAGGCTTCCAAAACCTCATCCAGCAGGGCCGGATCATCCAGGATGAACAATACCATATACATT
>JAEXTI010000367.1 GCA_023406965.1 Chloroflexota bacterium | reverse complement strand
CAAGTAGCGCCACATGAGGCCGATGATGGCCACCAGCAGCCGGGGGAGGCGCAAGGCGCGCAGGGCAACGAGGATATCGGGGAAGGGAGTGGTGGAAGCCAACAGAACGGCAGCCTGGATGGAGATCCAGGACTTGAGCGCTACGGAGATGAAGCGCTCAAGTCCGGGCAGGGTGAGTTCCAGACCAAAGGGCAAGTTCAGTAGGGCCGGGCCGGGGATGGTGAACAAAACCGGCAAGGCGGCCAGGACAAAGGGAATGGCGAGCAGGGCTCGCTTCATATAAAAAGCAAGCCCTAACTCGCTGACAATTTCGGCAGAGAAGATGATGGCGACGAGCATGACGTAGATGGGCCACGCGCCGGTGGGCGTGAGCGCAGAAGTCAGAATGAAAGCCACCACCAAAATGACCTTAACACGCGCATCGAGCGAATGCACCAGGCTGGGACGGGATTGGAAGGGGTCCAGGAAGTTGGCGTGCATTCGTAATGGAGATTAGGCGGAGCGCTTGCGGCGGGTATAGGCCAGGGCCAACGCGGCGGCCAGCACGATTAATGCCCCTACGACTCCGGCCAGGATGGTAGCGGTGGCTTCATTGGAAATGCCCGGCAAGACGTAATCGGGGATGATGTTGTAGGAAGGATTGCGGGCAGTTTCGATGAAGCCGGCCTGCTCGGCGACCCATTCCAGGCCGTCGGGGTGGGCAGAGGCCAGGGGGGAAAGAATGACCAGGGCCAGGGTGAGCAGGCCGCCACCGACCCACACCGCCGTGTTGCTGCGTGCCGGTTGAACAGCACCGGTTTGGATCAGGTCGCGCCGGGCAGCATAGACGAGGCTGAGCGCGCCGACGGTGATGAGCGCTTCGCCGAGGCCGATGAGAGCATGGATGCCGGCCATGGCGGGGATGGCTACATTCGCCGGAGAGGTGCCGGAGAGGGCGATTTGGAGGGCGCAGGACAGCGATGCAACGAAGATGGATGCCCAGGCCGCCACGCCGCCGCCGACGAAGACGCCCCAGGACTTACCACCGCTGATGCGTTGAATGAGTTTATAGACCGGGTAGGCCACGAAGGGACCGATGATGGCCATGTTGAACAAGTTTGCGCCCAGGACGAGCAAGCCACCGTCCTGGAAGATGAGGGCCTGAATGGCGACTACGCAGGTCATGACCAGCACAGCAGCCCAGGGGCCGAGGAGGATGGTGGCAATCGCCGCGCCGAGGAGGTGGCCGGAGGTGCCGCCGGTGACGCTGAAGTTGAGCATTTGGCCGGCGAAGATAGCGGCGGCGAGAACGCCCATGACGGGCACCTGGCGCTCGCCGAGGTCACGGTTGACGCGAGCCAGGCTGATGCCGATGACGATGACAGAGATGACCCAGAATACGATGGAGACGGCAACCGAGAGGAAACCATCCGGAATATGCATGGGCAGGGGGGCAGCAAACATTTCAATTCTCCTTTGAATTTTCTTTATTGGCGCAGTGAGGGCAAACGCCAAAAAATGTCACGTGGCTGGTGTCGAGGATGAAGCCTGTTTTATCTTGAATATGCTTGTAAAGCGGAGCCAGTTCTTCATGATTGATATCAACGGAAAAGCCGCAGTGGCGGCAGTAGAGGTGGTGGTGATGGTGGGTGATGGATTCATAGACGATGCGCCCGCTGCCAACGTGGGCTATTAATACCAGGCCTTGCTGAGCAAGGAAGTCCAGGTTGCGGTAAACGGTCGTCTCGGTCAGGTTGGGAATGATCTCGCCGGCGCGTTGGTGGATTTCGGAAGGCGAAAGGTGGCAGCCGCATTCTTCGAGCACGCGCAGAATGGCCACGCGCTGCGGGGTCATGCGGAAGCCCTGGGCGCGCAGGGCAAGAAGATGTTGGATGGAGGCGGGTTGGCTCACGCAAAAAGTCCTTATTGTGAAAAATAACAATAGCACTATATCACATTAAGGGCTAAATTGCGATATTTATTGATCGATGTATAAGGTTTAATTTGCGCGCTGCTGAGTTTCACCAGCCAGGCGTTCGATCTCGGCGCGCAGTTCGATGGGAGCGATCCATTCGGGGGGAATGGCGCTCAGGCCCAAGGCCGCGCCGAGCAGGTTGCCAGTGATGGCGCCGGTGGAGTCGGAATCGCCGGAGTGGTTGACGGAAAGAAGCACGGCGGCGCGGAAATCGGCGGGATGGACCAGAGCACAGTAGAGGGAAATGGCCAGGGCTTCTTCGCCCACCCAGGCTCCGCCCAGGCGTTCCACAGCTTCGGGAGAAGGCGGGACGGTGGAGTCGGCAGCGAGGTTCAGGGCGGCCTGGACGGCGGCGGCGGTTTCTTCGCGCCCGGTGTGACCAAGAAGGAGCAGTTGGGCCAGGCGGATGGCGGCGGACAGGTCGGAGCCGCGCAGGAGAGCCGAGACGAGGCAGGCGAAGAACCCGGCGGAAAGATAACCGGAGGGGTGTCCGTGGGTGAGGGCGGCCAGGCGGCAACCCATTTCAAAGGCGACCTGGGGCTCGAACAGCAGTCCAGCAGGTGCGGCGCGCATGATACCGCCACAGCCTTTGCTGTCGTTGAGGGGCTGGGCCATGGTGCCTATTTGGCCCGAGCGCAGAGCTGAGAGGCAGGTGGCGCCGGGGGCGTGCAGCGCCCACATCTCGGGCAGGGCCAGGAGGCGGCCTTCGAGGACCTTGCGGGAGGGGTCGAAGCGGCCGGATTGAGTTTGAAGCCAGGCGCGATAAGCGCGGTGGATGGTAAGGATGGGGTCGGCGTTGGGCGGGGCCAGGAGAAAGCCCTCGGCGGTGAAGAGGGTCATTTGGGTGTCATCGGTGAAGCGGGCGATGCCGCCGTCGAGTTGCGTGTAGCCGGTGATCCCTGCGGGGCCATAACGGGCGCGGATTTGGGCCAGGGAGAGGAACTCGATGGGGCCACCGAGGGCGTCGCCAATGGCGCCGCCGAGGAGACAGGCGAGGTAGGGGGATGTTTTAGTCATCGGATCCTCGAATATTGCAGGTTTTTAAAAGCGGAAGGCGGCTGAGAATCGTGCAGCCGCTGGATGATTTTTTCGGCGCATTCGGCGGGGTTCAATTGCGAAGTGTCGACTTCGACGTCGTACAATCCGTGGGCGTGGACGATGGGGAATTGTGCTGCGGCCTGGCCGAGGGTGCGATCCTGGCGGGAGCGCTCGCGCTCGACAAGCACGTCCAGGGGGCAGCGCACCCCTACCAGGTAAGCAGGCAATTCGTGGAATAATTCGGCGCATTGGGCTACCCAGGCAGGCTCAACCAGGACGTGATCGGCGACTACGCAGATGCCCTGGCGGGAGAGCGCGGCAATGGCATGGTGCATGCCGGAGAACAACCAGCGGCCAGTCTCGCCGGGCTGGACGGCCAATCCGAGAACGTCATCCCACAGCGGGCGATCGAGGTAGCGCCTGGGGAGCATCCAGATGAATTTGTCGATCCCGGTTTCCAGAAAGGGCGGATCGAGGCGGTTTTGCAACTCGCGCAGCAAGGTAGTCTTGCCTGAACTGGAGGCGCCGTTGAGGATGAGGATGGTGCCGGGACGAATCATGGATTCATTATACACACGAATAAGAACGGGGGTGGCGTGGAATGATGTTAAAATAAACGAGCCGTACACAAATAGGAAATGAATCAACGGGTGACAGGGTGCCGTTCTTATAATGGGAGAGGTTCACTATGAAGCAGACATTGCGGGCGGTGTTGGTGGGCTGCGGGGGAATTAGCCAGACGTGGTTGAAGCCGATTGGGGAGATCGAGGGGCTGGAGATGGTTGGACTGGTGGATTTGCGCCGCGAAACGGCCCGAGAGCGGGCGGCGCAGTATGGGCTGGAGGGCGTTGAAATTGGCGACAATCTGCCGGTGATTCTGGACCACACCCAGCCGGATATCGTCTTTGACTGCACGGTGCCCGAGGCGCACGTGGATGTGACGCTGGAGGCACTGGGGCGGGGCATGCACGTGCTGGGCGAGAAGCCGATGGCGGACTCGATGGAAAATGCGCGCCGGATGGTGGCGAAGGCCCAGGAGAGCGGCAAGCTTTACGCGGTGATGCAAAACCGGCGCTATCAAGCCGAAATTCGCGCGCTGCGCGACTACCTGAGGGGCGGGGAGATTGGCCCATTGACCACGGTGAACAGTGATTTCTTTCTGGGACCGCACTTTGGCGGGTTCAGGGATGTGATGAAGCACGTTTTGCTGGTGGATATGGCCATTCACAGCTTTGACCAGATGCGCTTTTTGAGCGGGGCGAAGCCCGAGGCGGTGTACTGCAAGGAGTGGAACCCGCAGGGTTCGTGGTACAGCCACGGGGCCTCGGCGGTGGCGGTGTTTGAGATGAGCGGAGGGTTGGTGTATACCTACCGAGGATCATGGTGCGCGGAGGGGTTGATAACCAGTTGGGAGTGTGACTGGCGGTTGATAGGCACACGCGGCACGGCGCTGTGGGATGGCGGGGAGAAGCTGCAAGCCGAGTGGGCAGTACACCCGGCGGGCGGGTTCTTCGCCGAGAAGCGAACGGGGGTCATCGCGCCTTACAGCGGCAACCAGGTGGGCGGGCACGGCGGGTTGATCCACGATTTTGTGGATTGCGTGCGCGAAGGGCGCGTGCCGGAGACTGTATGCACCGACAATATCCAAAGCCTGGCAATGGTGTTTGGAGCGCTGGAAAGCGCGGAGACCGGACAACGAGTGGAGATTGTGGTTTGATGCTAACGAACACCGGGCGCGGCATGCGCCCGGTGTTCGCTGTGAGTGATGAAGTTTTAGAAGTTAGATGCCCAGCTCGGAGCGGACGCGCATGAAGCGCAGAATGTCTTCTCGGGAGAGGGTTCCCAAAACCTCGCGGTCGTGAACAACGGCCAATTGCGGCTGCTGGTTGAGTTCCATCTCGCGTAGGGCATTCAACAGGTCGGTGTAGGGGGTGACCGAGCGAAGCTGCTCGACGGGGATCATGACCTGGCGCGCGGTGAGAAAGGGCCACTGGCGTTGGGGGAAGGATGCGATTTTGGATAGCGTGAGCAGCCCGCGCATTTGGCCGTCTTCATTGACCAGGAAGCTGCGCTTGCCGGTATTGAGGATGCGCTCTTCGATGATCTGGTTGATAGGCGCGAGAGCGGGCACAGAATCCAGGTCGCGGCGCATGACCTGGGCCACGGTGACGCCTTCGAGCGATTTCTGCATGGCGGCTTGCTGGAAGGCCCCGGCGGCGGCATTCTGCAAGAACCAGCCGATGAAAGCCAGCCACAGCCCGTTGAAGAAGTTGCCTGTCACGGCAGTGAAAATGCCTACGCCGATGAAGCCAAAGGCGACCAGTTGGCCGATGGTGGAGGCGAAGCGGGTAGCGCGGTAGGGGCTGCCGGTGATCTTCCACACCACCGAGCGCAGAACGCGCCCGCCGTCGAGCGGGAAGCCGGGGATCATGTTGAAAACCGCCAGGATGAGGTTGATGCGCATCAAGTACTCGCTGGGGGCTGCCAGGAAGGGGATAGATTGGTCCAGCAAGTAAAGAATTCCAAAGAGGCCTGCCAGGAGCAGGCTGGTGAGCGGGCCGGCGATGGCAATGCGGAACTCAGCGCCGGCGGAGCGTGGCTCTTCGGTGATTTGGGCCACGCCGCCAAAGAGGAACAGCGTCACGCTGCGCACGGGGATGCGCTCGCGCAGGGCCAGAGCCACATGGCCTAACTCATGCAGAAGCACCGAGGCTGCAAAAAGTACCGCAGTGACCGCTGCTAAGACCCAATGGTATCCTTGGGCAATTTGCGGGTAAGCGTTGGGAAAGTAGCCGGTTGCCAGCGACCAGGTGATGAGCGCGGCGATGAGGAACCAGCTATAGTGCAGGTTGATCGGGACATTCCAGACCCGTCCTAGTTTAATACCTCCGTCCATGGTTTCCTCCTGTGTTGTCGTTACCAGTAATTTGTGGTCATTGTTCAGAGAGGGGAAATGAAATCTTCCATCTCTGGTTGGGCAGCGCTCGTTTATTTAGATAATATATATCCTATTTCCGCCGCCGGTTCAAGTCAAAATGAAGTGATCTTATACATTTCTTATACCGGTGTATAATGTCGCAAGAGGGCCCAATACTATGACAGAATTCACTTTTGCAATCCAACAATTAATCAAAGCCGGAGATTGGGAAACGCTGGCCGGGATGCTGCGTAATACGCGGAAATCGGCAGATTTGCGCAAGCAAGCGGCGCTGGCCCTGGCGGAAATCCAGGCGCCGGAAGGCGGAGAAGCGCTGCTGGAGGCGATTTTTAAGGACCCCACCCAGGAAGTGCGCGACGCGGCTTTTGAGGCATTGAAAGACCTGGTCGGTCCAGATACCTCGCGGTTGGCGATGGAAACGTATGGGGAAGATCCGGCGCCATTGGGCGAAGACCTGGAAGAGGCAGCCCCTGAAGCGGATAATGAAGATTTGGAGGACGTGAGTTGGGATGCCACAGATGAAGAATCTTCTTTTTTAGTGCAACGATCCATTGAAGTTGGAGATGTCCAAGTATTGGCGGACCTGTTGCGAGATACAAGAAAACCGGCGGCTTTACGCAAGCAGGCAGCGCTGGCTCTGGCTGAGCTCCAGAAACCCGAGGGAGGAGATGCGTTACTTGACGCGATATTTAAAGACCCAAGCCAGGAAGTGCGCGATGCGGCTTTAGAGGCATTAAATGACCTGGTTGGCCCGGACACGACGCGGCTAGCAGTTGAAACATATGGCGAAGAGCCGGCTCCATTGGACGGCGACACAGAAGAGGAGACTCCCGGAACAGAGCATGGTGACTTGGGGGGAGTGCGCTGGAATGCGGCGGATATGGTTGGATTGTCGAACATCATCAGCGCTGAGCGTGACCCGCAGCGACGGATCAAGGCGGTGCGGGCGATGGGAGCGATCGCCCATATGGACGCGGTGAATTACCTGGTGTACATGGCCTTGTGGGAAGAAAACGACGCGGTGCGCAAAGCAGCTTATGAAGCATTGCAGAAGCGCTATGGGGATGACCTGGATAACTTCCTGGCGGAGGAACGCAAGGCACAACTGACCTCTGAAGGTATGACTGAAGAGGACCTTGTTGAACTGGAGGATGAGGAGTCCGAAGAGGAAAGACTGGATGTAGTGAAAAAAACAACTACGGCCCTGCAATATCCCGCGCCGGTCAAAATGGCGGCTTCTTCGCCTGTGATTCAAGAAGAGAACCCCGGCAAGGGCTTTCTGTTTGCATTGGTTGGGGTAGTGGTCGTAGTTTTGATCCTGTACCTGATATTTTTTGCATAAGAATTATGGAATCTTTAGGGCAACCGATTGCGCAGGGGCGAACCGCTCAGATCTTTCCGTGGAAAGATGGGCGCGTGGTGAAACTGTATTTCGACTTTATGAATCCCGACGAGGCGGAGTTTGAGGCGCGGATCAACGCCGAGATGCACGCCGCCGGAATGCCCGCGCCCGGTGAAGTAGAGATGGTTGAGGTGGAGGGACGTAAGGGGGTTTTGTTTGAGCGAGTGGAGGGGCCGACCTTGCTGCAAGCAATGGCAGCCAAGCCCTGGCGGATTGCTTACTACGCGGACATGATGGCGGATTTACATAGCCAGATTCACCAGGCATCCCTGGGCTGGCTGCGGGATATTCGCGGCTACTTTTATTGGGCGATCGAGCACGGGCCGGAGGGGCTGCCGGAAGAGCAGAGGCAGCAGGTGCTGGAGCGCTTGAGGCAGATGCCTGAGACGGACGGAGTGTGTCACGGGGATTACCACCCGGAGAACATTGTGCTTTCGAAGCGGGGCCCGGTAATACTGGATTGGCTGACGGCTTGCCGTGGGCGAGCGGCGGCAGACGTAGCCCGCACTTGTATGATGCTCAAGGTGGGTAAGCCAACCGGCGCGATGAATCCGGTACTAGAGTTTGGGCGACGGGTGTTTTTGGATCGATACCTGAGAACTTATTTTCGCAAAACCGGGTTGAGCATGGCGGAAGTAGATGCCTGGATGCCGGTGATTGCGGCGGCGCGCCGGCGCGAAAATATTGAAGGCGAGGAAAGCTCCTTGTTGGAAATGGTCGCGAACGGATTGGCGCAGAACTCTTAAAGCAAGACTTATGCCCCAGGCTGATCTGTTGCCAAACATGGATGCTGTGACCTTACACGAAACTAACGGAATTGGCATTTTTGTTATGGTATCGCAAGACTAAATTCAATCACAGCGTTGTATAATGACTTGTAGGATGGCTCTTAATTATGGGATTCGTAGGTAGAAAAGTACACGGTTCTAAAGGCAGCGAGGGAAATCGGAACAACCCGCTGGTCGACGATGTCAACCGAAGCCTGAGAGAAGATTTAGCTAAT
>JAEXTI010000272.1 GCA_023406965.1 Chloroflexota bacterium | reverse complement strand
CGCCGTGCAGCCGGCCGCCTTGAACCCGGCGGACGTGGCGGCCAACCGGGAGAACTGGATCCAGGCCTGGGATGAGACCGTTCTTCGCTAAGCTGGGGCGGGCAGCCCTGTGGCTGCTGCCCGGGCTATTCCTGCTGCTGTTTTTCGTCCTGCCCCTGCTGCGCGTGTTCGGGGCCACAGGGCAGGATTTGCTGGCTGGCGGGCTGAGCTGGGAGGCGCTGTGGCGGGCAGTGCGCCCGTTGGGTTTCACTTTCTACCAGGCGGCGCTGTCCACGCTGGCGACGCTGGCCGTCGGCCTGCCGGCAGCCTATGTGTTTGGGCGGTTTGATTTTCCGGGAAAGCGCAGGCTGCGCACGTTGGTGTCTTTGCCGTTCATTTTGCCCACGGTGGTGGCGGCGGCGGGTTTCATCGCTTTGCTGGGGCCGCGCGGCTGGGTCAATTTGGGGCTGATGAACCTGCTGGGGCTGGAGCAACCGCCGATTGCCTTCTTGAACACGCTTGGCGCCATCCTGCTGGCGCATGTCTTTTACAACACGACCATCATTCTGCGGGTGGTGGGCGGCGCCTGGGAGAGCCTGGATACGCGCGTGGAACAGGCGGCGCGGGCGCTGGGAGCTTCGCCCTGGCGAACGTTGTGGGAGGTGACCTTGCCGCTGCTGCGCCCGGCCATTTTTTCGGCGACCCTGCTGGTGTTTCTGTTCGATTTCACCAGTTTTGGGGTGATCTTGCTGTTGGGCGGGCCGGGCTTTGCCACCCTGGAGGTGGAGATTTACATCCAGGCCCTGCACATGCTCAACCTGCCGCAAGCCGGGCTGCTCTCGGCGGTACAGTTGATTTGCACCCTGGCAGCGACGCTGATTTACCTGCGGCTGGAAGCGCGCCGCAGCGTGCCCCTGGCCCCGCGTTTGCGCGGCGAGGGACAGCGCCGTCCCAAGAGCTGGCGGGAAAAGCTGCTGGTGGCGGGGATGAGCGCTGTGTTGATCCTGCTGGTGGTAGCTCCGCTGGGAGCGTTGGCCCTGCGCTCGGTGTCGCGGTTGGAAGCCGACCGCGGGCAGCGCGGCGAAGTGCAAACGGGGTTAACCATGGATTACTACCGCGAGTTATTCGTCAACCGGCGGGGATCTTTTTTCTATGTGCCCCCGGCGGAGGCGGCGCGCAATTCACTGTTCTATGCCCTGGTGACCACCGGGCTGTCGCTGGGTTTTGGCGGGCTGGCAGCTTATGCGCTGGCGCGGCGGGGGGCCGGCGCGCGGTTGATGGATGTGCTGTTGATGCTGCCGTTGGGCACGTCGGCGGTGACGCTGGGGCTGGGTTACCTGCTGACCTTCAACGAGCCACCGTTGGATGTGCGTTCCTTCCCGCTGTTGGTGCCGGTTGCGCATAGCCTTGTGGCGCTGCCGTTTGTGGTGCGCACACTGCTGCCCGCGCTGCGCTCCATCCCGCCCTCACTGCGCCAGGCGGCGGCGGTGTTGGGCGCTTCGCCGAGGCGGGTGTGGTGGGAGGTGGATTGGCCCGTGCTGGGGCGGGCGGCCCTGGTGAGCGCGGTGTTTGCTTTCACCATTTCGATGGGTGAGTTTGGCGCGACCACTTTCCTGGCAAACCCCGAGTATCCAACCTTGCCGGTGGCAATTTTCCGATTCCTTTCTCAGCCGGGCGCGACGAACTATGGGCAAGCCATGGCGATGGCGACCCTGCTGCTGCTGGTGTGCGCGGCGGGGGTGCTGCTGCTGGAGCGCTTTCAGGAAGGGAAGGAATGGTAGAATGAGAGAAATATGTTAGAAGTCCGCGAAATTGAAAAGACCTATGAATCCAGGCCGCTGCTGCGGGGGGTGTCGTTCACCCTGGAGCCGGGCGAGACATTGTGCTTGCTGGGGGCTTCGGGTAGCGGCAAGAGCACTTTGCTGCGCATCATCGCCGGGCTGGAAACAGCCGAAGGCGGCAGCGTGTTGTGGAACGGCGCCGATTTGGCGCAGGTCCCAGCATACAAGCGCAATTTCGGCTTGATGTTCCAGGATTACGCCTTGTTCCCACACCGCAGCGTGGCCGAGAATGTGGCCTTTGGGCTGCGCATGCACGGGGTGGGGCGAGAGGAGATTGACGCGCGGGTGAATGAGGCGCTCCGGCAGGTGAACATGGCTTCTTTCGCCGGGCGGCGGGTGACCGAGCTTTCGGGGGGAGAGCAGCAGCGGGTGGCTCTGGCTCGGGCGCTGGCGCCCAGGCCGCGCCTGCTCATGCTGGACGAACCTTTGGGAGCCTTGGACCGGGCTTTGCGGGAGCAGTTGCTGGATGAACTGCGCCACCTGCTGCACGTCACTGAAATACCAGCCATTTACGTGACCCACGACCAGGAAGAAGCCTTTACTCTAGCCGACCGGGTGGCGCTGCTGCACAATGGCGAATTGGTGCAAATCGGCAGCCCGTTGGTGGTGTATCAATGCCCGGCGACGCCGTGGGCGGCGCGTTTTTTGGGGCAAACCAACCTGCTGGATGGACAGGTGGTGGAGGCGCGCCCCCTGGTTGTGAACACGGCCCTGGGCGGGTTCGCGGCGCATTGGGCGGCGAAAGCAGCCGATGGGCCCAAGGTGGGCCAGAAAGTAACGTTGTTGATCCCCAAGCGAGAAGATCGCGCTACGGGGGTAAACGTGCGCGGGCGGGTGACAGATGCGCTCTTCCGCGGGGACGGCTTTCACGCCGAGGTGACCACAGCGACGGGGATTACGCTGTCATTCTGGCTAGCTCGACCGGTGGAAGTGGGCGAGGAAGTAGAAATTTCACTGCAAACCAACGGAATCCTGGCCTGGCCGCAGTCGGAGGACTATGAGTGAAGTGGTCGTGATCAAGCTGGATGTTCAGCGGCAGGAGCGCTGGCGCTATTCCGGGCAGATTTTGCAACAAGAGCCAGGCATGGTACTGCTGGAAGCATATTTCAACCGCGACGATGCGGATTTTCACGGAATGTTGTTCAAACGCGGCGATCGCTTTTTGGAAGTGTACTTTGCGGAACGTTGGTATAACATTTTTGAAATCTACGACCGGGACGACGGCTCGCTGAAGGGCTGGTATTGTAACGTGACCCGCCCGGCGGAGTTTGAGACGGGGGTGATCCATTATGTGGACCTGGCCCTGGATTTGCTGGTCTTCGCCGATGGGCGGCAGTTGGTGCTGGATGAGGATGAGTTCGCGGAGCTGGAGATCAGCGATGCCGAACGGCTGCGGGCGCGGGAGGCACTGGCAGAATTGCAAGGCATCCTCCAGCCGGGTTGGCGTTTGGAGACAGGCCGGCAGGAGTAGGTGAAGTCGAACAAGCTGTGATCGGGTTAAGAGGGGCAAGCAATGAAGCTGTATCGGAATGATGTTTATCTGTTTACACAGGCAGAGTTGGAAAGCATCACCATCGAGCCGCGTCCTCGCGCTGAGCTGGCAGATGCCTACCTGGTCGAACGAGAGGCCGTCTGGCTAGATGAACTGACAAACGCAGGCACTCATGGTGATTCCATGTGGAATGGGGAAATTTATACCTTGGAGGAAATTGTCACCTCAACGTCCGGACAGGTCACCCTGGGGATGAGTACCTGTGAATTCAAGGATGTTGTCCTGCGTATGGTAAGAGGCAAAGAGTCCATTCTGGAAAGATATGGGGCGGGGTATTCTCTCAATACGAGTGGGGTAACAATGATCCCGGTCACTCGCGATGGGCAGTTTGTTTTTGGCGCTCGAGGTGACTACGCCGGACGAGGCACGCACCCGATGGGTTTGATTGGTGGGACGTTGAACAAGGATGAGATGGAGATTCATGACTTTGCCGGGATCCAGCGCTTTATGTTGAAAGAAGCGGCAGAAGAGACACGTTTCAAGTTCGATATAGCGGATTTACGTTTCGTGGCATTGGGGCATGCGCCACACGCTTTTCTGTTTCTGTTTACAGGGTGTATTGGGTTGACCTCAGAAGAGGTCACGAACTACCACCGCGGAGGCGAATTTTCGCATCTCAGGGCGATGAGCGTGCAGGAAGCTGCCGCCTACACCTTACCCGCTACGCCGGGTTTTTCGTTCTGGCGGCAACATTTGGATTTGGTTTTCGATTCTGTTAATTCCTTAAATGGCTTTTAAGTTAGAATCATGGTAGGAAAATTCTTGCCTTATGAATCTTGATATTCACGAAGTCCGCAATGATGAATTCGACGCAGTGGCCGACCTGTTTCATGAGGGCGACGACTATCACCGCGAGGCTATGCCGGAGCTATTCAGGCCTGAATCGCCTGTGCGCACAGAAGAATTCCTGAAGGGTTTCATCGGCAACGATGATGCTCGAATTTTCGTGGCTGTGTTGGATGGAGAAGTGATAGGGTTGGTGCAGTTCAGCGTGATCGATACGGGGGAACGGCCGACCATGTTCAGCCGCAAGCTGGTGTTTGTTGATTCGCTGGTGGTGCGCACCCGGCACCGCCGGCAGGGTGTGGGCAAGGCGTTAATGTCTTATGTGCAGGATTGGGCCGCGGAGCACGGCATTCCGAACATTGAGTTAACCGTGTATGGGTTCAATCGGGCGGCGATCCAGTTGTACGAAGATTTGGGCTACGAGACGATGATGCGCCGAATGCGCTTCA
>JAEXTI010000266.1 GCA_023406965.1 Chloroflexota bacterium | reverse complement strand
AAGCCTCTCTCCAATCAAATCCGCTCTACCAGCAATTGGGCCTGACTCAGGAAGGTCGGGATATCTTCTTCGTTGGCTACGCAGACACGCTTTACGGCGCATTGAGTTTCAGCACCGTCTTGAGCCTACCTTATGCCGTAGAAAATCTAGTTCCCCAATTGGCCGCCGCGGTGGATGGCGACCCTACCACCACCATTCCATCCTCATCGGAGAATTAGGTTGTGATCCCCTCAGAAGCCTCGTTGACCATGGATTTCTCCCTGCTGGAACAGGCGATTGAGTGCTTCAACGCCCTGCTGGAAGGCGCGGATGTCCTCCTTGGGCATCCGCCTTCCAGGCAGGAAGAATGGTTTCGCTTTGAGGCGCTGTCTGATGCTGCCTTTGGGCCCCGGGTTGTCCAACGCATCGCCCAGCAAGCCCAGGCCGAAGGCCAGGCGGCTGGAACCTACACCCTACGTTACGTGCTCTATGGCCCGTTGGCCCTGGCCGGTTACCTCTTCGCCGCGCACAATGTTGTCATACGACTTCACGATCACCTGTTGATCGCCGACAGCCAATGGCTCAACCACGCTCGCTGGATCGATCCCTCCTTCCTCGCCCCGCCTTCTGGCGCTCCACCCGCAGAGGCCCTGTTCGCTGAGTTGGAAGGCCTGGTCGGGCCGCTGATCGACTCCTGGGACAGCCAAAAACTGGTCGCTCGGGCCAATGCCTGGGCCTGCGCCATCGACTCACTGGCTTACGGTTTTCAATTGGCCGGAAAAACCACCCTCAACCCCAATGTCGCCTGGGCAAAATGGGAATCCGCAGTGGCAGGGCGTGTATTTCCAGTTCGCCGCAGACCAAGACGTTTTCTCTTCACCATTGACGACCATCGTGATGAACTACTCATCCGCTCAGGCTGCTGCCTGTGGTTCACCCAACCAGCCGCCAAAAACAGCCCGGCCCACTATTGCGCATCTTGTTATATACAAAGTGATGAACGCCGCCTGGAGCAACTCATCACGCTTCGACGCAAACAAGCCAGTCATGCTTAAGCAACCGCCCAAACCCCTGCTACCCATCCTCACTCGCTCAGCCGCGCTCGTGCTGATGTTTTTTGCGGTCATCCTGGTTTCTGTGCTTAGCCTGCGCATCGGCTCCATTCCCATCAGCAACGCCGATGCAATCAATGCCCTGATGAACTATTCAGCAGACTCCTACGAGCAGACGGTCGTGCGAACCATTCGCCTTCCACGCACGATCATCGGGTTGGGTGTTGGCGCAGCGCTGGCCGTTGCGGGAGCCGCAATGCAGGCCGCCACACGCAATCCACTCGCTGATCCATCCATCCTGGGAGTGAACAGCGGCGCTGCCTTTGCCATTGTGACGGCCATGTTCTTTGGCCTGGCCGTCAGCCCGTTGCAAACCCTCTGGTTTGCCTTCGCCGGTGGCCTGGCTGCGTCTTTCCTGGCCTTTGTCCTCTCCTCTGCGGGATCCGGCGGAGCCTCCCCCGCAAAACTGGCCCTGGCCGGTGTGATCATCTCCACTTTACTGGGCTCTTGGACCACCGCATTGCTCCTCCTCAACCAGCAAGCCCTCAACCAGGTTCGTTTCTGGCTGGCCGGATCGTTAGCCGGGCGCGATCTGGAAGTGTTCTACGCTGTCCTGCCGTTCCTGACGGTCGGAATAGTGGGTATGTTTCTCCTGAGCCGACCGCTCAATGTACTGACTCTGGGCGAGGACACTGCCCGCTCACTGGGCATGCACACAGGCCGCATGCGCCTGCTAGTTATCCTCCTGGTGGTCTTCATGACCGGCGCTTCGGTCGCAGTCGCGGGACCGGTGGGGTTTGTCGGGCTGGCTGTGCCTCACATCGTGCGCGCCGTAGCCGGGACAGACCAGCGCTGGATTTTGTTGTTTTCCACATTGGTTGGACCACTCATTCTGCTTGTGGCAGACATCGCCGGGCGGGTAGTCGCCCGCCCTGGAGAACTTCAGGTGGGTATCGTCACAGCCCTGATCGGCGCCCCCATCCTGATCATCCTGGCTCGCCGCCGCCAAACTGTGGAGCGATAAATGACAGCCACCGAATCTGCCGTTAAAACCACAGATGCCCCTCGACCCTGGCTCCTGAACATTCACAGAGTTTGTTTCCGCTTTCGCGCCAAGGTGCTTGCGCTGATTGGCATATCGTTGTTCCTTTTTATCACATTGGCAGCTTGGACTCTTTCATTGGGCAGCCACCATCTTTCATTAAGCACCATTCTGCAAGTCCTGTCGGGGCAGGGCACGCCAGAAGCGGATTTCGTCATCCTCAATCTGCGCCTGCCGCGCATTCTGACTGCCGGGTTGGTTGGCTTGCTCCTGGCGCAATCCGGGGTCGTTTTCCAGGGATTAGTGCGCAATCCATTGGCCTCGCCAGACATTATTGGGGTCAGCGCTGGAGCCTCATTCGCTGCCGTCTTCTGGATCGTCGCCCGCCTGCCCACCGGTTGGCTGCCGGTCGCAGCCTTCGGGGGGGCCTTGATCGCTGCGGCAGCCATTTACATCTTGAGCTGGCGCGGAAAGTTTTCTAACACTCGCCTGATCCTGGTGGGCATTGGCATCAATGCCATGCTGTCGGCGGGGATCACGCTGCTGGTCGTCCGTGCTGGGATCAACGACGTCAGTAAGGCCTACCAGTGGATGACAGGCAGCGTGTACGCAGCCAGTTGGGCGGACGTACGCACACTTGGGTTGGCTGCCGGACTCCTCACTCCTTTGGGCGCAGTCCTGATGTGGCCGATGCAAGTTATGCAAATCGGCGATCTGACTGCT
This sequence comes from Chloroflexota bacterium, assembly GCA_023406965.1. The sequence continues at coordinate 4,851 of JAEXTI010000266.1, read as the reverse complement.
CAGAGTTTGGGCATCCCCCTGGAGCGCACGCGACTCCTACAGGCTCTGGTAGGCTGTGCCTTGTCTGCCGTTGCCATCTCCTCCGCTGGACCGATCGGCTTTGTTGCGCTCATGGTGCCCCACATCGCCCGCCTGCTCGCGGGGCCTATCAGCGGAGGTGTGTTTTTGCTCAGCGGAATTCTCGGCGGCATCCTTGTCATGAGCGCCGATATGCTCGGGCAGCATGCCTTGCCGGTGGGCTTACCCGCAGGCGTCCTGACTGCCGCGCTGGGCGCTCCTTATTTCCTTTTCCTTATGCACCGCTCGAACACGCGCCTCTAGGAAGCCGGGCATGTCCGATTTGCAAGCAGATCATCTCACCCTGGTTTATCCCGGTTCAGCCGATATCGTCCGCGAGCTGTCCTTCCAGGTTCAGCCCGGAGTGATTACGTCGATCATCGGGCCGAACGGCAGTGGCAAGAGTACCCTCCTGCGTGCTCTTGCTCGCTTGCACAGACCCAGCCACGGCTCCGTGCTCCTGGATGGGCATTCTATCCACAACCTGCCCACCAAAGAAGTGGCACGGGGGCTCAGCCTACTCTCCCAACACGCTCAGGCCCCCGGCGGGATCACCGTCGCAGATCTGGTAAGTCGCGGCAGATACCCTCATCAGGAATTCCTCCAGCCGCCCACACTTGCCGATGAATTGGCTGTCGAGCAAGCCCTCAAGTTGGTCGGCTTGAGCGAACTGCGCGGCAAGCTGGTCGATGAACTCTCCGGCGGACAGCGCCAATGCGCCTGGATTGCCCTATCCATCGCCCAGGAAACTCCCATTTTGCTCCTCGACGAACCGACTACCTACCTGGATATCGCCCATCAACAGGAAGTCCTGGCCCTGCTCCGCCAACTGAACCAAAAGGAGGGGCGTACCATCGTTCTGGTCCTACACGACTTCAACGACGCGTTCCAGATCAGCGACCGGTTGGTGGTCATGCGCGACGGCGCCATCATGGCAGAGGGCCCGCCGGAGAGTATTCTCTCGCCCAGTCTTCTGGCGGATGTCTTCGGCATCTCTTGCCAGATTCTTTCGGTCCCAAACTCTACCCTACCGATTTTCGTGCCCGCCAGCCGCCAGCCAATCTCGCTCCGGAAGCCATCCATCCATAGAAACGCGGCCTTGCGCGCCGAACAGGTGAGCGCGGGATACAATGGCGTTCGGGTCCTACAAGACGTGTCGGCTTCGCTATCCAAAGGTCAAATTACCGCCATCGTCGGGCCCAATGGTTCCGGAAAATCCACGCTCCTGCGCACTTTCGCCCGTTTAATAAAACCAATGCAAGGTAATGTATACCTACACGAAGTTTCTGGCTTTCAGGGGTCGCAGCGCGCGTTTGCCCAACAGGTAGCATTTCAGATACAGGGCGGCATCGTGCCGGAAGGAATCCTGGTGGAAGATCTGGTCGCTTTTGGCCGCCGCCCTCACCAGCACTGGTACCGCCAGTGGAGTGAGGAAGACCAACGGGTTGTAGATCACGCTTTGAATGCCACTCAACTCGATGAACTACGCAGCCGCCCCGTGGAGTCGCTCTCCGGGGGCCAACAGCAGCGCGTTTGGCTGGCGATGGCTCTGGCACAGCAAACCCCCATCTTACTCTTGGATGAGCCAACCAGCTTTTTGGATATTGCCCATCAGGTGGAGGTGCTGGATTGGATTTGGGAGCTTAACCGCATTGAAGGACGAACCTTCGGGTTGGTTCTGCATGATCTGGGCATGGCCTGTCGCTATGCCGACAAAATCATCTTCATGAAAGAAGGAAAAGTTATCGCCGCCGGGTCGCCGGAGGAAATTGTGACCGCGGACTTGGTGCAAGAAGTCTATCAAGGAAATGCCCGGATCATCCCAGACCCGCTGACCGGAAAACCCCTGGTTGTTCCTGTGAGTATGCTAAAATAATTACCATCCTCCCTCATTCCCGAAATATTACCCCATCTTAATCGTGCGTTTTCGGCATTGGAAAGGCGTGTTGAGGATGGATTTAGGTCTGGACAGTACCATGTGTACTTGTTATGAAAATTCTCAAGTAAGTTCGAACCCATTTCCAAATCGAGAGATCATGCAGGCAAATACTTCCACTCTTACAACCATCCAACAACGCTACTCCTGCCGCAATTACGCATCCACCCCGATCGCTGAAAACCTGCGCGAATCGCTATCCAATTCCATCGCCCAGCTACCCCTCGGTCCATTTCAAAATCCCAGCCGTTTTGAATTGGTTGCAGCCAGCGAAAAAGATCGTAACGCGCTGCGCGGCTTGGGCACGTATGGCTTCATCAAGAATGCGCCGGCATTCATCATTGGGGCCGCCGAAGATGGGCCTTTGGCGATGGAAGATTTCGGCTACCGGATGGAACGGATCATACTTTCCGCAACGAACCTGGGTTTGGGGACATGCTGGTTAGGCGGAACGTTTACCCGCAGCGGTTTTGCTCAAAAGATTTCCGCGCTTAAAGCCGAAATCATCCCAGCGGTCTGTTCACTCGGATATCCCGCTCAGGATGATCACGTATTGGGCAGCACCATCCGCCAACTAGCAGGCTCGAAAGACCGCCTGCCGTGGGAAACGCTGTTCTTTGACAATGAATTCGGGAAGCCACTGAGTCCAGATATTGTTGGCGCTTTCGCAACCCCTCTGGAGATGGTTCGCCTGGCCCCTTCGGCATCAAACAAACAGCCCTGGCGCATTCTGCGTTCGGGAAACTGCTGGCATTTCTATCTGCAGCGGACAAAAGGTTACCGCGAGATGGCTATTGCCCGCTTCACCGGCATCGCTGATATGCAGCGGATTGACATGGGAATCGCCATGAGCCACTTCGAGTTGGCGTCTTTGGAACTAGGCATGGCGGGAAAATGGGAAATCAACAAGCCTGATATCGCTTTACCAGACAACCTGATCAGTTATGTGGTTAGCTGGATTTCAGAGCGTTAGCGATGAATTATTCATTAGCCAGACGACTATGACCTTAAAAAAATGAAGCGCTTGTTAGACGGCATGGGTGATCCGAACCGGTTCGAAATCTTTTTCCTTCTGGCCAAGGTACGCCCATGAACGCAAGAGTTTCATTCATCTCTAATCGATCGACAGCATGGTAGGCGGAAATAACTCAATCTATAGACAGGATCGGAACGAGGATATCATGATCGCCAAACGCATATTTTTCTTTCTTTTAATTGCATTCATTTTCACGCTTTCCGGTTGCATGCCATCGGAAGTTATTTCACAGCCAGCGGAACCGCCCCAAGCCGCCCTGCCAACCGACGAGGCAGCTTCGCCCCAACTCCCTCCGCGGATTCCAGGTGCGAGCGGAGCTTCCGGTTGGCCTGCCTATATTCCCGCCGACATTCCCCCACTGGAAGGAACCATCACTAATGTGATGGAAGCGCCCGGCTCTCACGTGCGCCTGTTCTTTGAGGGAGTGAGCGAACAGCAACTGAAAGAGTATTTGAACCAGTTGCAGAGCATGGGTTACACATTGGAGTATGTCGTGTACGTTCCCGAAGGCCTTCCCAATAATTCTGAAGAGCGTTTGAAAGCAGGCGATTACGATGCCGTCAGAATCGGGCGAGGCGCATATGATATGACCATCGAGTTTGGTGAAGAACTGCTCACCTACGATATCTCCACCGCTGCGTTTGCCGATTCCACGCAGGATTCCGCTGGGCTAGAATGGCCCGCAGGCTTAGCCAGTCTTGTGCCACAGCCGGAGCGCTGCCCAATCGACAGCATGCTCCCACCCCAGCCCGATTGGGTCATGATCTCCTGCCGCCCGGCAGACGATGCCGTGTTGGATGATTACCTCTACCTCCTACAAGGCGCCGGGTTCCAGCCGGTGGAAACTTCCGTGGAAAGTGTTGCACCACTCCATACTTATAGATTGGACGCTCTAGAGGTCATCTTACAACAAACTTCACCCACCATTCTTTCGATAGAAATTAAGCTTGTGGACCAATCTCTAGCCACATGGCCAGTTTCCCTGGAAGGCCTTGTTCCCGCGCCAGAAAATTGCCCCGTGAAGAGCGTACTCCAGCCTGGCGGCAGCGATACCATCATCCATTGCGCGCGTCAAAACGACGAAGTGGTCCCCAATTACCTTGCCCTCCTTTCCGCCAACGGCTTTGTAGAAACAAGCCGACTGGAATTGGAAGCCGGGAGTCCTGTCTCGGTCACTCTGGAGAAGGACAGCCTGGAAGTCCGCTTGATGATCGCCACGACCGAGGACCTTTCGATCATGGTGGTCCAAAAGCCCTAAATGCTTCAAAATTCCACAACCGCTTCCCTTTCGGAAGATATTTTTGAAATCCTTATCTGCACCCCTTATAGAAAGTTATAAATATTGCCAGAATTGAAAAAGTTCGTTGTGTTCGGGGTCTATCAGTCGGGCATGCAATCCCACAACACATTGATGATTCTCCAAGTGTTATTGAACTTTACCAGATGCAGATAATCTATAAATTTATTGGATATGATTTTAACATTCGCCATTGTCGTGGTCTGATCGAGAATAATGATCTCTTTTCGCCCTTTTTGAGGTTCATCAATACGTCCCTTACCGTTTTCTGTAGCTTCTACCATCCAATCTTTGCTGACATCCCAAACCTCTTGGCCGGAAACAAATCGTCGTTTGGCAAGATATGGAGATAATGCCTGGCTCATCCTATCAGATCTTCCTTCATACCACCCTTCAATGTGACTACTCTGCTGGGACTAAAAGTCCCGCAGCTTCTACCGGCCCAAGCCGGAAGCTCGCTAGCCCACGAGCCAGAATGTTCAAAGCCGCGTTTTGATCGCGACCCAGTTCCAGACCGCAATGAGG
>JAEXTI010000091.1 GCA_023406965.1 Chloroflexota bacterium | reverse complement strand
CGGTAGGGGTGGGATTAGTGCCACCGTTGAGGTAGTCAATGGCAGCTTTTGCCTGCACCAGGCCGAAGCCGTAGTAATTGTCGCGGCCCGCAGCGCCTAGATCCTGGGCTGTGGCGGTGAGCGCGTTGCGGATTTCCACGTTGGTGGCGGTGGGCTTGGAACTCCACACCAGGGCGGCCACGGCTGAGACGTGCGGGGTGGCCATAGAGGTACCGTCGTAGTACTCATAACCGCTGGCGGGGGTGATGATTTGGCTGGTGACAGAGGCGGTTTTGCCGACCTTGCCAACTAAGATCAGTCCGTCTTCCTGGCTGATGGTGATTCCGGGCATCGAACCGGCAACTGCTTCACCCAGCGTGCCGCTGAACCCTCCGGGAACGTTGTTGTAGATCACCACCGCGGCGGCGCCACCGTTGTAGGCGCTCATGTATTTTTCATAGAAGCTAATATCCCCGCGTTGGCAAAGAACGACCTTGCCGGCCCAGGCGCCGCTGGCGGTGCACAGGCCGCCATCAACCAATCCACCGCTCGCAGAACCGTTCGGCGCGTATTCCAACTGGACACCAGTGTAGGTTACGCCTTCTACTGTGATCGCGGAATTGTCAACATATGGCACGGTGCTGAGCACAGCCACGCCGGGGGCGGCCACTTCCACCGCGCTGTTGTACTGGGAGAAGTCGGCCCACGCTTTGCTCTCGTCAATGGCGGCGACCGAAACGACCGAGCTGTAAGAAGCGGGATAGGAGAGGACAGAGGTGCCTTCGTTGCCCGCCGCGGCGATGGACAGGATGCCCTGGCTATACAGATTATTGAAGGTGTTCTGTTCGGTGCGGTTGGACTTGCTGCCACCCAGGCTCATGCTGATGATCTTGGCTCCGGCGCTGGCGCAGCGGTTGGCGGCGTCGGCCAGGGTGGAAGAATAGGCCCAGGCGCCGTCGTCACCGAAGACGCGCACCATGTAGATGCTCACCGTGCCGGGAGTCACGCCAACAACGCCCAGGGCGTTGTTCATGGCGGCAATGGTGCCGGAGACGTGCGTGCCGTGGCCGCTGCCGTCCACGTTCCAGGGCAGGTTGCCGTTGTAACCGGAGGCGTTCAGACCCTCAAAATCCTCATGGCCAGTGTAGATACCGGAGTCGATGATGCAGACTTTGATGCCCGCGCCGGTGGCGGCGCCAGAATCCACAACGCTATCACGGTTCACGTCCCACACATCACGAGCCTGGACCATGTCCACGCCGTAGGGCACTTCCTGCACAGGCAGATCAACCGCCGCGGGGGCGGCGCTCTGGCTGGGCATGATACTGATGGGATAGCGGATGGCATCTTCCTCAATGCTCACCACATTGGGGTTGTGTTGCAGGCCGTTGAGGGCCTGGGCGGGAACGCTCACCGCGAAGGTGTTGAGGTCATCAAAAGCGAAGTGGAACTCGGCCCCAAGTCCATGGAGCTCATTTTCCATATCACCCTTATGACCGGGAGCAAACTCGACCAGCACGCGCACCTTGTCGTCGTTGCCCTGACCGGCGCTGGCGGGCATAGCTGCCGCCAGGCTGAGCACCAGGCTCAAGATAACTGCTACAGACAGAACAGAAAACCTTTTCATCTTCACTCCTTTGGAAAAAATAGTATTGACTCACCAAAACCGGGAATATTCGCGAAGCGAACTTTTTCACCGTCGGCGTGAGTGGTACCAGAGAATCCCACCAGGGTTTGAGTTTAGTCGCAATTTACGGGGGAGCCCCGAAAACGCAGGCTTTTTCCTGTGTACGAATAGAGGGTATTTACTTGTTTGACTGATAAAAGGAAAGATCGTGACGAATTGTTACAAAACTGTAAGGTTGGCCTATTAAAACATAACAATCCAAATAAAGCAATAACCAAATTGGGTAGTCGGTAGATAAATTACCAGTTTACTTGACGCGGCGTGAATGTTTTTTGATTAAAACGCGCGGGACGAGCCGGTCTATCGACAAAAGTGAGACTCTATGAATATAATGGGGTTGGATACCCGGTGATACGAAAGATAGGTGAGAAGATGCAGATAATTCATTTGCGCCCAGGAGATTTGGAGCGAGACTTTGGTTTTATGGCGGCTTTGTTTACCGGTTTTGAGGACGAGCCGACCAGCGAAGCCCAACTCAAGGAAGAGTACGCGGAGAAGCGTGACCGCGTGACACTCAAGGTGGCCGAAAACGAGGCCGGGGAGGCGCTGGGTTTTTACTGGGCGGCGCGCGAGACGGCCTATCCGGACCGGATGCGCCTGTATCTGATCGTCCAGCCAGAGCAGCGTGGCCAGGGCGTGGGCAGGCAGTTGTATGCCGACGCGCTACGCACAGCCCAGGCCCAGGGTATTCGCAAGCTGCGGGCGGCGGTGCGCGACGACAGTCCGGAGAGCCGCACATTTGCCGATCATCGCGGCTTTGCGGAGCGCATCCACCAATTTGCAATGGAATTAGATTTACGCGGCTTTGACGAACAGGTCTACCAGCCATTGATTGACCATTTGAAAAGACAGGGTTTCCAGTTCACAACGATGGCGGAGTTGGGCGATACAGAAGAAGCGCAGCGTAAGTTGTTCGAGTTGAATGACGCTGCGGCGGCTTCTACGCTAGGAACAGACGGGGAGCATTCCTGGCATTCTTTTGAGGATTTCCAGAAGAGTGTCTGCCAGGCGAAGTGGTACCGGCCGGACGGGCAGTTTGTGGTCATTGATTCGGCAACGGGAAAATGGGCCGCGATGAGCGCCATCACCCGCTTTGAAGGGGCCGATTATGCCTACAACCTGTTCACCGGGGTGGATTTCGAGTACCGCGGGCGCAGGCTGGCCCAGGCGGTGAAGGTGCTGGCGCTGCGCTATGCCCGCGATGTGCTCAAGGTGGACTCGGTGCGCACGCATCACAACACTAACAACCCGCCCATCATTGCCATCGATTTGAAGTTTGGGTACAGCTACCTGCCGGGGTTCTTCACGATGGAGAAAATTGTGGAGTGAGGGAGGTCACAAATCCTTCCACAGGCGGTAGACGGTAGTGCCGTCGGGCATAAGGGTGGGGCCGGCGACGATGCGGTAGCCCATGCGCTGCCAAAACCGAATGCCACCCGGGTTGTTGACCTGCACGCCCGATTCGATGGCGTGGGCCTGGCCCGCGCGGCGGATTTCATCCTCCACGACCTGAACCACGGCTTCCCCTAGTCCACGACCGCGGAAAGGCGCGGCGATCATCAGCAAGGAGAGGAAGGCCAGGGCGGGGTCGCCGTTGAAGCCGGAGGTGGAAAAATCGACGATGCCCATCATCGCCCCAGTCCGGCGGTCGTAGATGCCACAGAAGGTGCAGCCCTCTTCCTGTGAAAGG
>JAEXTI010000182.1 GCA_023406965.1 Chloroflexota bacterium | reverse complement strand
ACTACCTGGGCATGGCCAACCGCCTGGAGGTGGTGCTGGGGATTGTCCAGGCCTCGGCCTTGATCTGCATCCCTGTCGTCCTCAAACTCTCCGAACGGGTGGGCAAACCCTCGGCGTACATGATCGGCGCAGCAAGCTGGGCGGTAGTCATGCTGCTGCTGGCTTTCATCGCCCCCTACCAGCACACCCTGGCCTACGTCCTGGCGGTATGCACGGGGTTGGGCGTGGCTGCAGCGCATGTCATTCCCTGGGCTCTGCTCCCCGATGTGATCGAAGTGGACGAACTGGCCACCGGAGAGCGCCGCGAAGGGGCCTATTACGGGTTCATCGTCTTTTTACAGAAGGGCGGTACGGCGCTGATGCTGGCCATCGTGCAATGGATTCTGCATCTGACCGGCTACGTGCCGGATGCGGTCCAAAACCTGCAGGCGCTGTGGGCCATCCGCTTGCTGTTTGGCGCGCTGCCCGCTGCCCTTTTGTTCGTGTCCATTGGGCTGGCGGCGCGCTTCCCCATCAACCGCGAGCGGCATGCAGCCATGTTGGTTGAACTGGCCGCTAAACGAGCTGGAGACTAATATGAATTTCGGCGCAATCTACCCTCATTTTGAATTTGGCAGCGACCCGGTAGCCATCCGAGACTATGCGCAAACTGCCGAGGAGTTGGGTTTCACCCACATCGGCGCGGACGATCACGTCATTAGCCCCAACCCCCAGCGCAGTGACGGTTGGCAGGGTTGGACCCACCACCAGATGCCTTTCCAGGAGCCCTTCACCCTGTTCGCCTTCTGGGCCGGAATAACCTCGCGCGTTCAGTTTTCAACCTGCGTGCTGCTGCTGCCCCAACGCCAGACGGTGATGGCCGCCAAACAAGCCGCCATGGTCGATTCGCTCAGCGGCGGGCGGCTGCGGTTGGGAATTGGCATCGGTTGGAACACCATCGAGTACACCGCCCTCAACGAGAATTTCCGCAACCGCGGCGCGCGCCTGGAAGAGCAAATCGAGGTGCTGCGTTTGTTGTGGACGCAAGAACTGGTTACGTTTGAAGGCAAATGGCATCACATCCCCGACGCCGGCATCAATCCGCTGCCCGTCCAGCGCCCCATCCCCATCTGGTTCGGAGGCCAGTCGGAGGCGGCCTTGCAGCGTATGGCCCGCCTGGGCGACGGCTGGATGCCCCTGTTCGGCTCCGCCGAGGAAGCCGCCCACGCTTTGGAGCGTCTGCGCGGCTACCTGGCGGAGGCAGGGCGAGATGCAGCCAGTTTTGGCCTGGAAGCGCGTATCCCCTATGGGTCAGGCGACCCGCGCGTCTGGCAAGCATTGCTGGACGGCTGGCGCGGTCTGGGCTTCACCCACGCCTCGCTGATCACCACCGGCTGCGGTTTGAAAGGCCCCATGCAACACCTGGATGCGCTGTGCAAGTTCGCGGCAGTGGTGCAATAAAGAATAACCTTCCCTTTGCGCCCGGATTGTGGTGGTCCGGGCCGTAGGGGCGGGTCTTTAATGCTGGCTCTTCACTGCCACCTTCGGACGCCACCGCGGGCTCATCTCATTCATCCATCTGGCAGACCCACCCATTTGCGCCTCGCTTGGTTGCCTCACCCGGCGGGTCTTTCGGGTAGGTTAGCACGCGCAGCCCGCAAAGGCCTTGAGCAAGCTACCTCCGTTGCCCGCCTTATAGACCCACCGCTACGGAAAAGCCACGCCTCCCGTAGGGGCGGGTCTTTAAGGCGGGCTAACGCTGGTCATGTTTGGATGTTCTTGCTGGCTCATGCAATGGATCTACCTGCAAGACCCGCCGTTGCGCGCAATGGGGCGGGTCTTGCAGGTAGTTTCACACACTTAGCCCGCAAAAGTACCGGTTGAACTGATACTGCGCCCGCATTAAAGACCCGCCGCTACACGGGCCAAAAGAGATCGCGATAAACAGTCCTCCTCAAAACATGGAAATGTTGGATTTCGGGCAGTTAATTGGAAATATCAAGCCCTTGCAAAAGTTTGACGCGTGTGAGCCGCCTTCAATCCAACCTACATTTCAACTAAATAATCGAGCTCAACAGGCACCCGGCCTGGATGAGCGTTTGCGCGCTCTGCTCGAACTCGGCGGGCACCAGCACCATCATACGGTCACCCTTCGGGCTGAGCACCGCATCGCCATAGCTCAACACCGCCGGAATTCCGGCAGCGACCAGTGTCTTATAAACATGCACGGCAATCAATTTGCCGCTGGTTTTAATCAAAGCATAAGAATCCTGGGTAGGCATAGAATAATCCTCCAGATAGAATGTCCCAACTCGCAGAGGCTTTTCCCCTGCGGCGGGCAGTTTCACTTGCACATGTTCAAAAATGGATAGAAAACCGGTTCTGTAGCTATAACACCGGTTTGTGCAATTCGTCACGCAGTTTATCCGCTCAATTAAGATGAGATGCCCCCAAAATTAAGACATTGACGGGCGCTTCGCGCCCGTCAATGTCTTAATTTTGGGAATTTTTTCTACCAGACTCGCTCGAGATCGGGGTTGTCGCATGGGCGGCGGCCGGTTTTAGCCATGTCGATCCACTCGCCATGTACCTTGACGCGCACCACGTCGGCGGTATAGTCTGTGACCGTGGAGGCGTGGTTATCAAACAGCGCCGAACCCACCGCGTAGATATCGGCGGGCACGCCCAGCTTCTCAAAGCGGCGAATCTTGTCGGGCACAAAACCGCCCGACACCACAATCTTCACCCCGCGGCAGTAAGCCCCGGCACGCTCGCGCCAGCTTTCCGGCAGGTCCCAGGTTTCGGCGTCGGCATCCAAAGCCTGGCGCACAGCAAACACCAGGCGCGGGTTGACGCCCAAATCCAGGGCGGCGTCGCCTAGCGGCAGAATGGACACATCCCGCAGGTTGCTGCCGGTGTCCAATCGCACTCCGTACAGGCGGAAGCGATCGGCTTCCTCGAGACGCCCGGCATCTACTAATTCGCGGTAGCGGGCAAACATGGAGCGGCACACCGCCAGCGAATCGCTCACACAGTCATTGTTGAAATCGACCAGGGCGATTCGCGGGATGCTGACGGGCAGCACCTCACTGAAGGCCAGCATGGCCTCGCACGTGTCACCCAGGAAGCTGGCAATGGCAGCATGAGCCACCGTGCCGCCGCCCGCCCCGCCCCACCAATCGCCTTGCGCGTCGGTGGAAACGAAGGGCCCCAACGTCCCGGCATATTCCAGATTGAAACGCTGCACGGCAATGTTGTAAGCATAGCCATCCGCAGCCTGCACCTCATGGACGTCGAAGCGGGCCGGGAAGAACAGAACCGGCTTGCCCCGCGCTGCCACCAGGGTCTCATACACATTGGTCGCCACCCGGCTGGCCCGCGTGAGGATGCCCAGGGTGGAAGTTTCCAGGATGGCGAAATCGCGGTAGCGCCCGCGCACGCGAATGACCGGAGCCACGTTGGCGGGGTTGCCGTCGCTTTCCACCACCACGCCGTCATGCACCGCCCACACTTCCAGGCGGTCAGACGTGTCCACAAACGCATCCCCTTCGAAGTAGCCGGTGCAGTGGCGCAGCATGGTCAGGGCTTTATCCACCCCCACCACAATGGTTTTTCCATTGCGCCGGGTAAACCACTGCATCTCCACTTCGATATCACCCACATTAATGGTGCTTGGATCCATGCCCGGCGGCAGCCGGTTGGCTCCTGTGCAGCCACGATAGGTATAGCCTTGCGCCGCGAGAACAGTGAGCATGGTAGCGATATTGGTGAAGTACTTGTCGCTATACCAACCTTTACGCATGCGTTCTATGTCGAGCTTGAACGCAGCGTTGGTCAAACGCTGATGATCAAAAATTGTCATGGCTGCCTGTCTTTACCCGCCGCGCACCGGCAGGACGATAGTGAAGGTGGTGCCTTTTCCCGGCTGCGAATCGACCCAGATGCGGCCGTCGTGGTTTTCAACAATCGATTTCACGATCGCCAGGCCCAAGCCCGTCCCGCTCACATCGCCCGTGGCGTTGCTGGCGCGGTAGAATTTATCGAAGATATAGGGTAAATCGAGCGCGGGGATACCCTGGCCCGAATCACTGAATTGGATAACGACCTGATGCTCTTCCACCTGCGAGGAAATCTTGATGGTGCCCCCGTTGGGTGTGTACTTGATCGCGTTTTCCAGCATGTGATCCACCATCTGGCGCATCTGCACCGGGTTACCGTAAAGGGGCGGGTAGGGCGCGGGCAGGTCGATTTCCAGATTGTGACCTTTTTCAGCGATGCGCTTCTTGAACACATCCACCGAATATTGAATGATCTGATCAAGGAGCAGGGCTTCTTTGCGGCTGTCAAACCCCGATTCGATGCGCCCCAGGTCGAGGAGGTCGTCGACCAGGCTGGTGATGTTGTGCACGCTGACCTGCACGCGGCGGATGAAGTCGCGCTGCAAATCGTTGATCGA
>JAEXTI010000141.1 GCA_023406965.1 Chloroflexota bacterium | reverse complement strand
AGAACCCCGAGGTAGTTGATTCCCTCGATGAAGCCCTCACCCGCGGCCCCTTTGACGCCGGGCTATTAGCGGTGAAAGCCTTCGATACAGCCGCGCTTGTCGAAACCCTGGTACCGTACCACATCGCGCTTCCCCCAATTCTCTGCTTTCAGAACGGCGTAGAAAATGAACCGCTCCTGGAAGAAAAACTGGGCGAAGACATGGTCATCCCCGCGACCGTCACCACCGCCATCGGGCGGCGCGGCTCCGGCGAAATCGTCGTCGAACGCTTTCGCGGCGTGGGCATCGCCCGCACCCACCTCCTCACCCCCACCCTGGTCGGTGCATTGGACGCCGCCGGGTTGAACGCTCGCTCCTACGAAGACGGCCCTTCCATGAAGTGGTCGAAGATGCTCACCAACCTGCTCGCCAACGCCTCCTCCGCCATCCTCGACCTGCCCGCCTCGGCCATCTTCGCCCATCCCGGCCTGTTCGGCATGGAAATCAGCATGCTCCGCGAAACCCTGCGCGTCATGGACGCCCAATCCATCCACGTCGTTGACCTCCCCGCCACCCCCGTGCGCGCATTGGCCTTCCTGGCCCGCTCCTTCCCGCCCGGCCTCAGCCGCCCCCTGCTCAGCCGCGCGCTTGGCTCTGGTCGTGGCGCCAAAATGCCCTCCTTCCACATTGATCTGCACGCCGGGCGCGGGCAAAGTGAAGTCGATTACCTCAACGGCGCTGTGGTCCGTGCCGGTCAGAAATTCGGCATTCCCACCCCCGTCAACGCCTTCCTCACCCGCACCCTCTTGGCCCTCACTCATGGCGAACTGCCCCTCGACACCTACGCCGGGCAGCCTGAGAAATTCCTGCAAGAACTAGAAAAGTAAAACCGTCATAAGTGAATCCACAGACCTGACAGGTTTTCTGAAACCTGTCAGGTCTTCTTATTAAGTACGCCACTCTTACCCGTTTACTGCGCGCGACGGTGTGCTCTGCCGCCGGAACACTGGCACTGGCAGATGCTTCACCGCATCCAAAATCCTCTCCACCTGCTTTTGCAACGTGTTTGGCGGTAGCGCATCTACGGCGAAGTAACGGTGCTCATCCGCTTCGTCGCTCAACCTCAGATCCCCCCCAATCACCTGGCACACAAACGCAAACACCAGGTCATCTTTGTCGACCTTGCTGTACACCCCCACCAACCTCTCTACGCAAACCTCCAGGCCAGTCTCTTCCATCACTTCTCGGATAACAGCCTCGGTGGGCAGTTCACGGCTTTCCATCCCCCCACCCGGGAGGTTCCACATGTCGATATCACGCCGGTGCGAAAGCAGCACGTGACCTTGTGCGTTAAATATGATCGCAAACGCTCCAATGGTGAACACATTCACTCCTTATGAGCACACGTAGTCAATCTCATCTGAGCCTCAAATATTCGTTGTAAATCTTCTCTAACCTCTTCTTCCTTTTTCTTCTCTGCGTTCCTCTGCACACTCCGCGTGAATGTTTCTCACCCTCTGAGCTGTTACAAAGCAGCTACTGTTTTTTCGAGACCCCACTGTATGACCAGCAAGTAGTGATCTGTTGAAAACCGTGAGCTTCCAGGATAGGCCGACTCATAGGTCCTGCATCTACGCTCAAGTATTGGCAACCACGTCTTTGAGCTTCGTGCGCCCTGGCTGATAGCACAGCCAGGTACAGGCCTTGCCTCCGGTAGGCTTCCAGCGTTGACCCACCATACAGACTACCAAAAGTACTGCCCGGGTAAAAATATATCCAACCGGCACAAGCTGGTTTTCTGTCGACATAAGCGACATAGATGCTTAACAGTTCGGGGATCTCCATATGGTCGCCCATCCGGCTGCGCATCCAACCAAACGAGCTGTTATAAACACCTTCCATCACCGTGATGACATCTTCGAGCTGTTCGCGTTTCTCCAGGCGGCGGATCTCGACATGCGGCGGCGCAGGCCGGCACAGGGCAGGAAGCAAATCGTCCAGGGCCAGCGTCATGACGGCGGAAGGGTCGTCGTCCGGTTGGAATCCATGCGTCACCAGGCGACCGCGCAGGTCGTCGGGCTGGTCGTGTTCATAGAGTAACCATTCATAAGGCTGGTCAAGCTCGGAAAAATGAGCGATCTGCTCTTGAATGACCGCATCTGCCTCTGCCTGGTGAAGACGGCTGTAAGCAACGAAATTCATGCCAGGAGCAGGCCGCGTGAACCGCACCAACCGCGGAAGCGCCTCGCCTGGCTCCTGAAAGCTCTCTTTGAGTACACCAGGATATTCCAGGCGAATGCGCTGATTCCAATCAAAAATTTTGAGTAAGTCGGTTGTTTTCACAGGTTTCCACCCACAAGGCTGCCCCTGGCCTCCGCATTGCTTCTCTTACCTACTCCCCTTCCCACACCATCGCCGCTTGCACCGCCGCATACGCATCCACAATCCCATATCCAACCGCCGCGTTCGGCGTCCCCGGCGTCACGCACTCCGGCATCCAACCCGTATACTCCTTGGCCGTCTCACGCAGAATCTCCTCCGTAGCGTCAATCTCGCCAATCAAATTCGGGTTCGCCGACCACATCAACGCCACAACTCCCACCAGGTGCGGGCCTGCCATTGAAGTGCCGCTGTACTCGGCGTAATCCCCGCCCGGCAGCACCGAAAGCACATCCACCCCCGGCGCGCTAATATCCGGCTTCATCCGGTTGCTGCCGTCCACCGAAACCGGCCCCAGGCTGCTAAAAGACGCCAGGTCGCCGCCCTGGTCCAACGCCGCCACCGAGAACACATCGTCATACAGCGCCAGCGGTGACGCCACCGTCCCGCAGCCTTCCTGCCCGTCATTCCCCGCCGAGACCACCACAAACACACCCGCCGCGCGCAGCGCTCTCACTCCGTCCACCAGCGCATTTGGATCGCAGCCTTCCAGAGTCGGGCAACCCCACGAGTTATTCAGCACATGCGCGCCCAACTCCGGCTTTCCATCCCGCAGCGGGTCGCCTTCCAGGGGGAACGGCGCAAAGTTGAACTGCATACATTCCAAATACAGCCCCGGGTTCCCCAAATTACGCCCCAAATTGACGCAACCAATCCACTCCGCTCCCGGCGCCACACCCACACTCTGGCCCAGCACCGTGCCCATCGTGTGGGTTCCGTGCCCGCCGCGATCTTCCGGTGCAGTCGAGCCGTTCCACGGGTCAAACCAATCATAGTCCGCGTCGCCATCCCGCCCACGGAAGCTCGCCGACAGCTCGCCCAACGTGCCGTCCACGCCGCTGTCAGACTGCCCCACCACGATTCCCTCTCCGGTCACCCCCAACTCTTTCCACACCTGGTCTGCCCCAATCATGGTCAGGTTCCAGGGGGTCTCCAAAGGCGAGGGCAGGTAGCCGCTCTCAGCCACCAATGGCGCGGGCAGTTCGCGCAGCACCGTGGCAATCAACACCCGGTCCACTTCGGGCCGCCCCTGCAGCCACCAGCGCGCCAGCAGCCCACCCTTCACCTGCACAGCATTCACCAGGTAATACGGGCGGTATTCCAATCCTC
>JAEXTI010000017.1 GCA_023406965.1 Chloroflexota bacterium | reverse complement strand
GACCAGATCCACGTCGATCTCGCCAGTCTCCACAACCATTAAGCCGTTGTTCTTGGCCAGTTCGCCAATCTGACGGCGTTCGGCAGCCGAGAACGTGCTGAACACCCGCCGCAGCAGCGGCAAAACCGCCCGGAACAATTCCTCAGGCAGTTCCACCATCCAGGTGTCCATCAATTGCCACAGGCGAGAATGATGAATCAACGCCTGCCCGCTGCCGTAGAAAAACCCCTCTACCCACGCTGCAGATTGCCCCGTGGGTGTTCCCGGAGAAAGCGCCTGGCTCATGCGCTGGGCGGCAGTCGCCTCTTCCGGCGAGCGGTCAAAGATCAGCCGCGCAGCCCGTCCCCGCACCAACCCATGCACGCGCTCCTGGTCGGCCAGGTGAGTCAATGCACCCGCCCAGGCCTGCTCGTGCTCCTCGTTCTGGATCACTGCCAGGGCGCCCTGCACCTGGTTGATTCTCTCAAACATTTCTCCCGCCGCTTCGTCATCCAACGCCTGGCAAGCGGCCGGCAGCCCAATACAAATGCGCTCAACAAGCTCGTTTACCACCTGGGTAACCATACTTGAATCCGTATTGCGCACATTTCCATAGCGCAGCACATTGGCCAGCGGCGGCAGGGCTTCCATCAGGTGCGGAATGTCACTGCTGATTGCCGCCGCCTGCTGTACCCGAGTCAGCAAGCCAGAAATCGCCTCGGGCAAATCGGCCAGCAGCGCCCCTTCCACCAGGCGGGTCAAGACAGGCAATTCCGTCGCCCGCGCGGCTTCGGCTTGCACCTTGTTCGTCGCCGCTTCCAACACCGTGTTGCCCCACAGGCTGGCCTCGATCATCGCCACGGCAAACTCCGGTTTCCACTCAATCTGCCAGATTTCGTGGAAGGTGCCTTTGGCCCCACGCGCCTCGCGCAGTTGTCCCCAGGGGATGCCCAGCAACCCCAGTCGGTGCAGCAGTTGGCTGCGCTCCAGCAGCAGCGGCTTGCGCAAATCCAGGTCGATCGCTTCGGGAGATGCGCTCGGCTCCAGGCGCAGGCGTTTTTGCTGGGCAGCCAGGTCGCGCTGCAGGGGCACGGTCGGCGCTGAGTCGGGGATGCGCCCCATCTTCTGCGCCACCAGCAGCTTTTCACCGATCAAGCGCATGGGTGCATCATCCCCAAAGCACATCACCGCCTGAACCGCTTCCAGCAACTCGGGCAGACCCGGCAGTGGCCGCCCGCGCAGCGCCGCCAGGGTGTCTGCCAGGCGGGTGGCTTCAATGGCGTGGGCCGGAGATATGTACAAATCTTCGGCGCGCAACATTTGCGCCACCTTCACCATCCATTGTTCAACAATCTGCTCATCCGTCTGCCACAAATGCTCATACCACCCCGGCGAGTCGATCCCCGCCCCGTATCCGCTGAACCTTGCCAGCCGATCATAGGTCCACGGCACCCAGGTCACAGCTACTTCTTTTTTGGGCAACCCCTTCAGCAGCTTTTCATCTTGCGATAAGCGCTCCAACTCCGCCAGCACCGGCGCGTGCCACGCCCCACACACCACCGCGATTCGCTGGTAGCCCTGCGCTAGCCCGGCGCGGATGACATCGCGCATGGCCGCCTCGCGCAGCAAATCTCGCCCACGCACTCCGCCCGGCTGCTGCTCGGCTTCTGCACGCAGCGCGGTCATCAGCTCCAAAATGCCCTCAAAAACGCTTCCGCTTTGCCGGCGCTGTTCGACAAAATGCTCCCACCAGCGCTCGCCATCGGAATACCCCGCGGCTTCAGCAATCATCACGAAGGGGTCAAACCGTTCACCCTCTTCCTCTTCAGTTTCCACCCCCAATTGGTGCGCCTGCCGCAGGTCCATAAAGCGCACCGGAATTTCAGCCCGCAACCCAAACAGAATCGCCTGCCATTCCGGCGAGAATTCCGCGAAGGGATAATACACCGCCTCCTGGGGCCGGTCAGGCAAGGTGATCAGCAAGGCAACCGGCGGAACCATTTCTGCCAGCCCTGCCAGCGGAATCATCTCATCCGCGTCCGGCGGGCCCTCCACCAGCAGCAGGTCGGGGCGCAACTTCTCCAGCTCAGCGCGCAGGCTGCGCGCTGAACCGGGGCCGTGGTGCCGGATGCCAAATACAGTCACCATGCTTTACTCGTTCAAATCCTTGCAAGCCCGGTACAGGTCTTTCCAGTCCTTGCGTTCTTTCGCCACGGTCTCCAGGTACTCCTGCCAGACAATGCGATCCTGCACCGGGTCCTTGATCACCGCGCCCACCAATCCAGCCGCCACATCATGAGCGCGCATTTTGCCATCGCCAAAATGGGCAGCAAGGGCCAGACCGCTGTTGACCACCGAAATCGCCTCAGCCGTCGAAAGCGTCCCGCTGGGCGTTTTGAGCTTGGTTTTGCCGTCCCCCGTCACTCCGCCGCGCAGCTCGCGGAAAATGGTCACAATGCGACGAATTTCTTCCAAAGCCGGCGGCTCGGCGGGCAGTTCCAATGCCCGTCCCAGGCTCTCCACCCGCCGGCGGACGATATCCACCTCCTCGTCCAGGCTGGCAGGCAGCGGCAGTACTACCGTATTGAAGCGACGCCGCAGCGCCGAGGAAAGCTCGTTCACGCCCTTGTCCCGGTTATTGGCAGTCGCAATCACATTGAAACCTTTCACCGCCTGCACCTCGCTGTCCAACTCCGGAATGGGTAGCGTTTTTTCCGACAGAATGGTGATCAAGGTATCTTGCACATCCGCCGGGATGCGAGTCAACTCCTCCACCCGGGCCAGTTTCCCCGCTCGCATGGCAGTCATCACCGGGCTGGGCGTAATGGCCCGCTCGCTGGGGCCTTCCGCCAGCAGCAGCGCATAGTTCCACCCATAGCGGATAGACTCCTCCGCCGTTCCGGCCGTGCCCTGGATGAGGAGAGTCGAGTCGCCGGAAATAGCCGCAGCCAAATGCTCGGATACCCACGTTTTTGCCGTCCCAGGCACCCCCAGGAGCAGCAATGCCCGGTCGGTGGCCAGAGTG
>JAEXTI010000016.1 GCA_023406965.1 Chloroflexota bacterium | reverse complement strand
ATCACCTTCAAGTGGGCCTGGGAAGTGGAAAAAGTGCACGAGGCGCTTTACCGCGGTGCGCTTGAGTCGCTGGGCAAAGAAGATGATAGCTTTGACTACTATGTTTGCCCCGTCTGCGGACACACCCACCCGCGCAATGCTCCCGACAAGTGCCCCGTGTGCGGTACCCCCGGCAGCCGCTATATGCTGGTCAAGTAAATTAACCGATTCTGACAACAAAAAAATGCGGCGCATACGCGCCGCATTTTTTTGTTGTCAGAAAAACTGTTTATCTGCGCAGGGTCAATACCGCGGGGACGCGGTCGAACATCCAGAAACCGACCGGCAGACCGATGATGGTCGCGCACAGCGCATAGGCTGTTTCCATCCACAAGGCAGAGAACCACCAGCCGATCAGGAGGAAGTAGATGGAGCGCAGAATAATGTTGATCTGGGGCGGCTCCACCGTTTGCTCCATCATGTTGCCGTCTGCGCGGCGATAAACGCGCACCTGGCGGGTGGGTTCGCGCAAGGCAACCACCTTGGGAATCATGTTGAGCATGGCAACGCCCAGGGGGATGCCGATGATGGTGATCATCAAAATCCAGGCGATGATCATCCATACCTGGCCCAGCCAGACGCCGATGAAGGCGAACCACAAAAGCTGCAAAAGGCAGCCCGGCTGCCGCTGGGTTTCTACAACGACTGTTGAATTAGTAGACATAGTTAAGCTCCTTCTCTCGCACCAACCGTTTAAGTGTGATCCCTGCGACGGATCTGGGTTTGTTTTCTTGCCCAGGTCGCGTTGATCTTGTTTCATAATGCTATACGCGAGAGAAAGAGAAAAGTTGCGCCCACAGGGGGCGCTATCAAGGTTTGTAGCAGGCTACCTGGTTTCGTCCGGCGGTCTTAGCCTGGAACAGGGCTTTGTCAGCCTGATCGAGTAGCTCTTCCAGCCCGATATCCGCTCCATCTAGTGTGGCCAGCCCGATGCTGATGGTGATGTTCAGCGGGCCAACCCGGGTTTCAAACGGGCGGCTGCTCACTTCATGCAAGATGCGTTCGGCAGCTTTCAATGCGCCTTCCAGGTCGCTTTCAGAGAGCAGAATGCAGAACTCTTCCCCGCCGTAACGGCAGATCAAATCGATTTCACGCAGCACTTCCCGAAAGCGGTCGGCCATTTGTTGAAGAACAACGTCGCCGACCGGGTGACCGTGGGTGTCGTTCACCTGTTTGAACCGGTCGATATCCATCATGAGCACAGATAATGGGCGGGTGAAGCGGCGGCTGCGTTCCAGTTCGTGGCGGGCCAGGCCAAAGAAGCCGCGCCGGTTATACAACCCCGTCAGCGGGTCGGTCGTGGCCCATTGTTGCAGCTCAGAGTGCAGGAGGGAGTTTTGCAAGGCCACGCCGGCCTGGTTGGCAAACACCCGCGCCGCAAGGATCTCTTCGGCGGAGAAAGGTTGAAGGGTCTGCCGCCCGACATTGACAACGCAGAAGATCTCATTGCCCGCCAGTAGGGGCAGGCTGAGGAAGCTGTGGGTAAGTTCGGGCCGGTCCCAGTGCGTAATTCGTGGGTCAAGCTGCGCATCATCGATGGACAGGGGCTGCTTGGTGCGCTTCACCTGTTGGAAAATTTCATCTGTGATGGGCGTTTCTAACCCGAGGAGTTCGTCTCCGCCGGGTGCATTGTGCTGGGCAACCAGTTTGAGGGTGTGTTCGTGAACCTCGAAGATCACCAGGTCGTCGAATCTCAACAATGTAGGCAAGTGCAACTTGATCCTGCGGATGACTTCGGGATAATCCAGAGTGGTGGTGAGGGCAGCCGTGGCCTGGCGCAGCTTCTCCGACTGAGCCAATTGTGCCTGGGCCAGTTCCAGGGATTGAATTTTAGCCAGTACCAGCGCGATCTGGGCGGCGGCCTGCTCCAGCAAGGTGGTCTCGCGGCGGGTAAAGTGATGCAGTCCGTTGAAACTGACCAGAATGGCGCCCAGGGCGCTTCCGCCCGAGATGAGCGGTGAGCCTAAGAAGGAGGGCAACGGGAACGATAGAGCCCAATCCAGGTCAATCAAATTGGCGGTAAGCACATCATCCAGCGCCAGCGGGCGCCCGGCATCTACCAGCGCGGCGGTGAGCGTGCGATTGTCCGACCCGCTGAGAACTTTATCAAACCCTTCCAGGCCGATGCCCCATTTGGCCAGCGGAGTGGATTGGCGGGTCACTTCGTCCCAGGCGGCAATATAACACCCGTCGGCTGCCAACAATGCCCCCACTCGCTCGGCAATCCCTTGCAGGGCTTGTTCCGCCTGCCCTGCCTGCAACGAAATTTGGGTGATCTGGTTGAGGATGTCGGTTTGGCGAGCGTTACGGCGGGTGTTTTCTAACAGGAAGTGGTTTTCCAGCACCAGGCTGGCCTGTTCAACCAGTGATACGATCACCTTGCGGGTCTGCTCGTCAAAGTAGTCGAATTCTTCCGATTCGATGTTGAGCACGCCCAGCACACGACTGCCGGATTTGAAGGGGATGGCGAATTCGCTGCGCGTGCTTTCCGCGCCGGCAATGTACAGTGGTTCCTGGCTGACATCCGGGGCATAAACGGGTCTTCCAGAACGAGCCGCGGCAACGGTCAGGCCGTTTCCTGCAATCAACAACGGGTGGGGCGGTTTGAGAATCCAGCCGGCTTGTTGGATGATGTTCAACCGCTCGCTTTCTTCATCCATGATCAGCATGGAGCAGTGGCCAACATTGAATTCGCGCCGCACAGCGTGCACAAATTGCTCGGCCATGGTATTCAAGTTGCCGCCGGGAATGAGCAGTGGCGTGAGCGCGCGGAAAAGCGAACCGGCCTCGTTCATCTCGCGGTGAGCCGTGGCAAACAAGCGGGCGTTTTCAATGGCCGAGGAGGCCTGATCGGCAAAGGTTTGCAAGATCAGCCCGTGGTGGGCGTTATAGAAGCCAACTTTCCGGCTGCAAACATTGATAAAGCCCACCACCTGTCCGCGGGCGCGAATCGGCGCTGCGGCCCAGGAGCGAATCCAATCGGCGTTGGGAAGCCGGGTCCAGTTGGAGTTGCGGTGGGTATCGGGGATAACCATGCTCTGACCGGTTTCCGCGATACGCGAGTAAGTTTTAAACGATTCCAGCGTTTGTGGCCACAGGCCGTCTAAAGATGGGGTCCCTTCCGGGTAGCCATGCGCATTGATGATGTCGATCTTGCCGCTATCGATCATCATGATATCGGCAGCATCATGCGGCACCACCCGGCCGAGGATGGTTAGAATTCGATCATTGACCTGGCTGACGGTCATGGTGCTGTTCAAAGCGGAGGCTACGTCGCGCAAGGCTTCGGCCAGGTTGCGGTTATCCCGCTCCACTTCAATCAGCCGAGAATTCTCCAGGGCAATGGCTGCCTGGCGGGTGAATGCCTGAAAGACTTCCAGTTCGATACGTTTCCATTGCGCCGGCTGGCGATAGAACACCAGGATCACCGCGCTGACGCGTTGTTCAAAGATCAGCGGTAGCACACCCGCTGCCGAAAGGTCTTGCAATTCGTCATTCCAATAAATCCAGGGTGGGGATTCGGCTGGGTTGGAAAGATCATCAAGCAAGAGGGGCGAATTGAGCGAAAGGATATCCTTGTTCTGCGAGCCGTGCAGATGGGCTGTGATGGTGGCGACCGTCTGCGCGCTAATGCCCGTGTGCCAGGCGCAGGTGTACTGATTGCTCTGTTCGAGCAAGAACATGGCGGCTTGCTGCACACCGGTCAGTTCCTGGGCGGCTTTGCCAATGGCCTTCACCAGATCAGAGAGATTGTAGTTCCGGTTCAGGCGCTCGCTGTGGATGATGAGCTTGGCCATCAGCCGGTTATTCAACTGCGAATCCTCAAACACGCGGATGCGTTCTGCGGCGGCGCCCAACTGCCGGCAAATGATTCGCGCCAGGTCAAGGTCGCGCTCTTGCCAGCGATTGGGCAGCGCGCCGGCCAGACTCAACCGCCCAACCACTTCTCGGCCAACCAGAATGGGCAAGCTGATGGTGCTGTTGATGCCCGCGCTCTTCAGCGAGTTGCCCACTTCGAGCAGCTTCGGCGGCAGCGTCAGGGACTGCCAGTCGTGGATGAGAATTTCTTGCGCAGGCTGAATACCGTACACGTCGGCGATGCCGCTTAAAAGCCGGCTGCCGTTGGGCAAATTGTAACTGGCTTGAATGCCATTGAGGATGATTTCTCCGGCATTGGCTTGCATCAAACGCACGGCATCTCGCACCGCGTGATCGGTCAGCTCGGGCAGGCTTTCGGCGCTGAAGGCCGAGTTCATCAGGATGTTCAGCGAGTTCATCTCTGCCGCGCGTTGTTGCAAAGCCAGGGTGGCGTTGTGTAGCTCGCCGGTGCGCCGCTTCACGCGTTCTTCCAACTGCCGGTTCAAATCTTCCACGGCGTTTTGTTGAGCAGTGATCTTTTCAATCATCTGGTGGATTGATTGCCCAACTTGATCCAACTCCACGGTGGGCATCGCCGGAACGCTGACTGCTTTGCCTTCATTGGATACGGTTTCGGCAAGTTCACCCAACTGTTGCACCGGCCGGAAGTAGAAATACCACAACGCCAGCGCCGCCAGAGCCGTCAACGCCAGGGCAAACAATGCGTACAAAAGCATATTGACCGTTTGCTGCTGCCGGATGGCCGCGATGTTTTGTTGGTGATCCACCAGACGGATGAATATCGGATTGTCTTGTGCGGTTGCGTTTGGGGCTGGCAGAGCAGTGAATGAGATGACATCGCCAGGAAGCCACAAAGATTGGGGCTCGCCTCCGGCAGCCTTGTTTGCCAGGCCGGCAAGATCGGCCGGGAGCGCGGGCTGGCTTCCCGAATCGGCCAGAATTTTCCCCTCGGCATCCACCAGCAGTAGTCGCGAGGGGAGCAGAGTGTTGGTTGGGCTGGGGAGGAAAAAGTCCCCGGTTTCGGCTTCCAGTTGGGGCCGCAAACTGTTCAGGATGGAGCTGGCCGCCGCAAGGTCGGATTCAAGGATGGCTTGACGGGCTTCGGCTAACCCGGCGCGAGACATGGGAATATGCAGCAGCAGCGCGGCAGCCAGGATAATGAAAGCTCCCCCAAATGCCAGCCAGGAGGCGCGCACATGCAGCCTGATTCCGGCCAGCCTGTCCAGTAAAGCGCGCATTTCGCCTTCCCTACGATCCAATCTAAGAGAATACAAAGATGAGTATAACATAGAACCAAATTTGCTCTCCCTTTGCGACCATCCCAAAAACCCCTGGTGGCTTGACTTTTGTGACGCGCTGCGTTATATTGATATGGTCGAACGGTACCTATTTATAAGGAGATTCCCCCATGACCGAAAAAGATGAAACCGAAAAATCGAAGCGCGGCACATTATATGATGCCACTCGCATGGTGCTGCTCGCAGCCGTCGGCGCTGCTTCGCTGGCCCAGGAAGAGATGAGCTCGTTTGTCGACCGGCTGGTGGAGCGCGGTGAAATGGCCGAAAATGACGCCCGCAAACTGGTGCGCGAGATCATGGACCGCCGCGAGAAGCTCGAACGCGATCGCAAGCAGCATGACAAGAAAGTTGCCGGTTCGGCTTCCAAGTCTGACCTGGAAGCCCTCACCGCGCGCATTGCCGAGCTGACCCGCCAGGTTGAGGAATTGAAGAAAGCCCAGGAGAAATAACCTCCTACGGCAGAGGTCAAGAATAGTTCCGAATTTGAGTTATTGATGGGCGCTTCGCGCCCATCAATAACTCAAATTCGGGGTTTCTTTAATTCTGTGTGGGTAACTACCATGATTATCAAACGGTATTCGAACCGTAAGCTCTACGATACCGAGGCGCGTCGTTATGTTTCGTTGAGCGAGGTCGCCGCCATGATCCGCCAGGGCCAGGATGTGCAGGTGGTGGACCACGACACAGGCCGCGATATCACCTCGCTGACCCTCTTCCAAATCTTGCTGGGCGAGGAGAAACGCATTGGCGAACTGCTGCCTCAGGTCGTCCTCACCCGCTTGATCCAGGCCGGCGGCGAGACGATTGAAACGCTGCGCGAGCGCTTGCTCGCGGCTTTTGACCCGCAGGGCCACCTCGAAGAGGAACTGCGCCGCCGCCTGGACGAACTGGTGGCGCGGGGAGAATTGACTGCCGAGGTGGCGCGAGCCATGTTCGAGAAAATGCGCGCCGCCGGCGCACCCCCGCCGGATGTCGAGCCTGAACCCAACCCCGACCTGGAGGAACTGCGCCGCCAGGTGCGGGCCTTGGAAGAAGAACTCGCCCGTTTAAAGTAGGAAAAATTAGACCCTAAGGGTTTTCCGAAACCCTTAGGGTCTTTTTTTATGCCTTACTTCCAGCTTTTCACCCGGGTTGGCTTCAGCTTGATCAACAGCGCCTCGGGGTCTTTGATCCACGATTGCGGATCGGCGGCTTTGACGCCCTCCGGCCCCAGGTACCGCTCGTAGATCCAGGCCGTCAGTTCTTCCATGCGCTCGCGCGGCTCGGTGAACAGTTCGGCTTCCCCTTCCATCAGCACCGCGCGGATGCCTTCGCCCTGGTCCACGTCGATGACCACGGAGATGAGCGGGTTCTTCACCAGCTCGCGCACCTTGCGCGTGGATCGAAAAGCGCTAATCCACAGGCTCTCGCCGTCCCAGCCGTACCACACCGGCACCACGTGCGGTTGCAGGGTGTGCGGGTCGACGGTGGCCATGCGCGCCAGCAGGGGTTTATCGAGGAAAGCATCCATTTCTTTCATGGTTTTATTTGTATTGCAGCCGGGGATGGCGCAGGCTGCCGACCGGAACGCTCAACTGTACCGGCAGGCACTCCTGTGGAACTTGCAGCAGGTTGAAGCGCGAAGCGCCCAGGTAGAGGATCTCCAGGATCAAGTCCTGGTAGCTGACGCCTTCGGCTCCGGCAATGACGCACAGATCGCTGAATCCGGGGGTCAACCCAGGCAGGGTGTTGATTTCCAGCAGGCGAGGGTTGCCTTCGGCGTCCAGGCGAATGTCCACCCGCGAAACGTCCAGTGCGTTGAGGGCGTTGTGGGCGCGGATGGCCAGCTCGCGCAGTTCGTCGGCCAGGGCTTCATCGATAGGCGCCGGGCACAGGAAGTCCGGCACGCCTTGATCGCCCGTATGCAGAGTTTTGGCTTTGTGTCCGTACACGCCGGGGGTAATGGTGTTGAAGTTGTCCACCTCCAGAACCGGGAAGCGGTGGAAGCCGTCGGCGCGGTACAGGGATGGGCGGCGCACGTAGGGCAGCGCATCCGTGCGGCCCATCACGCCTACGGTGAACTCGCGCCCGGAGAGATAGGTCTCGACCAGGGCCGGTTGTTTGTAGGATTCAATGGTCCAGCGCACGCGCGCTCGCAGCGCGACCTCGTCGTGAACGATAGAGCCGTTGTCCATGCCCATGCCGGTGCCTTCGCGAGCCGGTTTGACGAACAACGGGAAGGTCAGGTCGGGGTCCAAAGGCTCGAAGCCGGTAGAGAACTCCTGGAAGGGGGCGGTGGGCAGCCCGTGATCGCGCCAGATGCGCTTGGTCATGGTCTTGTCCAAACCGACGGCGTTGGCCAGAACGCGCGAGGCGGTGTAGGGCACGCGCAGCATTTCCAGCAGCGCGGGCACCTGGGCTTCGCGTCCATCGCCCATAATGCCTTCGGCGATATTGAAGCAAATATCCGGGTTGTATTCGCGGATGGTATCGAGCAGGGTATAGTCGGCGGAAAGGAAACGGGTGGTGTGACCGTCGGATTCGATTGCGTCCTGAATGGACTGGATCGTTTCTCTGCGGTCAAACTCCGCGCCGGCATCGGCGGGTGCATCGATCGGCAACGCTGTCTCCCCCTTCACGTTGGCGATTACGGCGACCCGCCAGGGTCGCGCCGGTCGCGGACGACGACTGGGAGGCTTATCGGAGTCTTGCTCCTGTTCTTGCTCAAACAATTTATTGAGGTCCATGGGTCATTCCTTATTGACACTAAAACCAATTCTAGCGAAAACTTTTTTTCGCCAAGCGGCGGATTATATCACCCTCGCCCAAAATGTAAAGAGTCTGGGAAGAGGCAATTTTTAGAATTGTCCTTACAAATAACCCCAATTTTCTCCAACCGTTGCATGCCCGGCACCTCCACCCAGGCCCGTAGGGGGCGGGTTTCCCGCCCCGACCTTGACCCACACGGGCCGCCTATAGTGTGGACTTTGGGTATCGTGTAGGAGGCAATTCATGAATTGCCCCCTACACTTGCATTTCCTCCCCGCCTGAGTTATCCTTACCGGTGGGAATGGATGAGTCCCGGTGGGCTTCCCGGTCTTCAAAACCGTTGGCGGGTCGCGTTGCGGGCCGCGGTGGGTTCGACTCCCATCCGTTCCCGCCTTTGATTTAACCGCCAGGAGAAAATGGTGGACAGCAATTTAGATTTTGCTTCGCTAGAACCGCTGGTGCGGCAGGTTTTTTCGATCGAAGATACCACCTTCGGCGATCTGCGCAGGGATGGCTTCCTGGTGCGCTACCGTGGGCGGCTGCTGGGGGCCGACAGTGAAACCTCCTACGATCAGTTGTCCGCGCTGCTCAAACCCTACGACCTGACCCCCTTGTTCCGCTGGGATGAAGGCCGCCACATGATCTTGCTGCTTCCGGGTCAGCCCACTCCGAAACCCTCCAACCCGTGGGTCAACCTGATTCTATTAATCATCACCTTCTTCAGCGTCATGGTCACCGGGGCCTTGTTCAGCCTGCAAGGCGAGCTGTCTGAAGATTTCGGGCAGGCCGCCCTCCAGCTTGTCCGCGAGGGCTGGCCCTTTGCCGTTTCCATTCTGGCAGTGCTGGGCGCGCACGAGTTCGGCCACTACCTGGTCGGACGCGCCCACGGAGTGCACGTCACCCTGCCCTATTTCATCCCTATGCCGATTCTGAACCCCTTTGGGACGATGGGCGCGTTCATCAACATGAAAGAACTGCCCAAGAACCGCAAAGTGCTCCTGGATATCGGCCTGGCCGGCCCCTTCGCCGGGGTGCTGGTGGCTATCCCGGTGCTCATCCTGGGTCTCATGCTATCCTCGCTCGAGCCCATCCCCATGGAAATTCCCGAAGGAATGTACTTGCAGGTGGAAGGCAACTCGCTGCTTTACCTGCTGCTCAAGTTCCTGGTCTTTGGGCAGTTGCTGCCGCAGCCGGTGTCCTATGAAGGGCTATCGCCGCTGCTCTACTGGGTGATGTACTTCTTCACCGGGCAGCCCTTCCCATTCGGCGGCCTGGACGTGACCATTCATCCGGTAGCGCTGGCCGGTTGGGGCGGCTTGCTGGTCACTGCGCTCAACCTGCTCCCCGCCGGGCAGTTGGATGGCGGCCACGTCATCTACGTGCTGCTGGGACGCAATCGCGCCCGGCGCCTGCTGCCTTTTGTCCTCACCACCACCTTCCTGCTGGGTTTCGTTTCGCCGAGCTGGTGGCTGTGGACGCTGTTGATTTCGGTCTTTGGCCGGGTGAACGCCGAGCCGCTGGACGAGATCACCCCGCTCAACCCCGCCCGCAAGGTTATGGCGATAGCGGCAATGGTCTTGTTCGTGCTGGTCTTCACGCCCGTGCCGCTGCTGATCAAGATGTAGGAAGAGGAAGCTGTCAGCTATCGGCTGTCAGCCATAAGCCAGAATTGATAAATGCGTTCTGTTCAACGCCTTTTCCGCGTAGGGACACGGGGAAAAGCGAAGACTTATGGGTGATTCATCAACCCCCGTGTCCGTTTATGAGCGGGCACAAGGGGCGTTGGCGGATACCAGCGTCTTGTGCAATACCTCCGCGGTTTCCTCTTATCTTCCTCTCTCTCATTCCTTCTGCGCCTCTCTGCGTCCTCCGCGCCTCTGCGGTTCCTCTTATCTTCCCTCTCCCTCATTCCCTCCGCGTCTCTGCGGTGCCCTCTTCGCTTCCTCCCTCTTCCCCGGCCAGGAAAAATCCATCACCTGGTTGACCCGCGGGACGAACACGCGCCCATCCTTGCCCAGATTCACCTGCGTGATCGAAGTAGTGTCGATATTCAACC
The DNA here is from genome assembly GCA_023406965.1 of Chloroflexota bacterium. The sequence continues at coordinate 4,124 of JAEXTI010000016.1, read as the reverse complement.
TCTGGAACGAATCCAGCGGCACATTCAAAAAATGCGCCGTCAGCACGCGGATGATATCCCCGTGCGAAAAACACGCCACCAACCCCTCCGGGTGCCGCGCCGCAATGCCTTCCACCGCTGCTACGCTGCGGGCCTGGATCGCAACAAATGTTTCTCCGCCGGGAAAGCCAAAGCGGCTGGGTGTCTCTTGTAAGACCTTCCAGGCCTTCAGTTTGCCCAGTTCCTTCAGCGGCCTGCCCATCCATTTCCCCATCTCGACTTCGATCAGCCCCGCTTCAACTTGCACCTCCAGCCCCAGCACCGCCGCCAGCGGCGCAGCGGTCTCCAGGGCGCGCTCCAGCGGGCTGGAATAAATCGCCTGGATGGGCGCGCTTCCGAGCACACCCGCCAGCGCAACCGCTTGCCTGCGCCCGCGCTCGTTCAGATGCACGCCCGGCAGCCGCCCGGCCAGGCGCCCGGTGGTGGTAAATTCATTCTCTCCGTGGCGGATCAGCAGCAGGGTGGTCATCGGGTTCCTCCGCGGGGGTGGGTGGGGTCAGTTTTTCGGCCTGGGCCTTGCGCCATGCTTCCAACCGCGCCGTGATTTGCGCTTCATAGCCCTGGTCCGAAGGTTTGTAGAAGGTCGTGCCCAGCAGGGGCGTGGGCAAATATTGCTGGGGAGTGAAGTGCCCGTCAAAAGAGTGCGGGTACTGGTAGCCCTGCCCGTGCCCCAGCCCTTGCGCGTCCCGGCTGGCATCCATCAGGTGGATGGGCACCGGCCCCGCCCCTTCGCTTTGGATCGATTCCAGCGCCTTGAAGTACGCTCCCGCCGAGTTGGATTTCGGCGCGGTCGCCAGGTACAGGGTCGCCTCGGCGATGGGGTACACCCCTTCGGGCAGGCCGATGAACTCAAAGTTTTGCGCCGCCGCGCTGGCCACCACCATGCCCATCGGGTCGGCCAGGCCGATGTCCTCGCTGGCCAGCACGATCAACCGGCGCAGGATGAAGCGCGGATCCTCGCCCGCCGCCAGCATCTTCGCCAGCCAATAGAGGGCCGCGTCGGGGTCTGAGCCGCGCACCGACTTGATGAACGCCGAAATGGTATCGTAGTGCGCGTCGCCGTCCTTGTCATACAGCACCGCCCGCCGCTGGATGGATTCTTGCGCCACCTCCAGGGTGATGTGCTGTACCCCGCTCTCATCCGGCGGCGTCGATTCCACCGCCAGCTCCAGCGCGTTGAGCGCGTTGCGCGCATCCCCTCCGGCCACTTCCACCAGGTGCCGGCGAGCGTCTGCGTCCAAAAGGATGTTCTTCCCGCCGTAACCGCGCTCGGTGTCGCTCAGGGCGCGGTCCAGCAGCGTGCCCAGGTCCTCGGGCGTCAGCGGCTTGACCTCGAAAATGCGCGAGCGCGACACCAGCGCCCGAATCACCTCGAAGAAGGGATTCTCGGTGGTCGCCCCGATGAGGGTGACCATGCCGTTTTCGACGTGCGGCAGCAGCGCGTCCTGCTGGGCCTTGTTCCAGCGGTGCACCTCATCCACAAACAGGATGGTGCGCTGGCGGTACAGCTTGCGCCGTTCCTCGGCCTCGCCGATCACCCGGCGCAGTTCGGCCACCCCCGCCAGCACCGCCGAAATGCTCTCGAAGTGCGCGCGGGTGTGCTGGGCAATCAACTGCGCGATGGTGGTCTTGCCCGTGCCCGGCGGCCCGAACAGCAGGATCGACGAGAACAGCCGGTCCGCCTCAATCGCCCGCCTCAGCAGCCGCCCCTGCCCCACGATATGCTCCTGCCCCACCACCTCGTCCAGCGTGCGCGGTCGCATCCGCGCCGCCAGCGGCGCTTCGTTCTTCATGCTCTGGTCCATGGCGTGGTCGAAGAGATCCATGCCCTGATTATAACGCGAACCGCGGTTTTACTTATCCAGAGGGGATGCGGCCCATGGTGTCTCCCAAAAAAGGATATGTCGCTGCGAACCACCGTAGGCTTTGCGAAGGTGGTGAAGCAGCCTCCAAATTGGCTAGAAATTTCACTTGGAGGTTGCTTCACCCTGGCCGGGTTCGCAACGGCATAGAGCGCTTCTGGTAAATGGTCAACCATTCTTGAAAATTGGTATACGGCCGAGTTGGGTTGATTACCTTGTGTTACTGGGAAAATTGCATGTGGAATCGAATAAGCATATAATTGGTACGATTAGTACACGTTATGGCAAGTGGTTAGTAAACCAAACTTCGCAAGAAAAAAAGAGGACATATATGAAAATTGATAGCAACGCCCCCTTGCATGCAGAGAAAGGCATTCTCATCTCTGCCCCTGTAGAGAAGGTATGGTCAGAAATGACCCAAATAGACCAGTGGTCTACATGGCAACCGGATGTAACATCATCAAAAGTAGAGGGTGCTCTGGCGACAGGAGCAATGTTTTATTGGAAAGCGAAAGGCCTGAATATCACATCTACCATTGGAAAGTTAGAACCAATGCGAAGCGTTGGATGGACAGGCAACTCTGTGGGCATGCAAGCAATCCATATTTGGACATTTGAGAGCCGCACAGATGGCACCTATGTCAAGACAGAAGAATCGCTTTCAGGCTGGTTTCCGCGAATATTAAAATTATTCGATCCGAAGTTTTTGGAAAAGTCGCTGCAAAACTCTTTGCAAGTGCTTAAAACACATGTGGAAGGATCGCTATGAGTTCGCACCCCGTTAATTTAGGGCTGCGCTTTTTGCTTGAGTTAGCCGCCCTGGGTTCTATGGGAGTCTGGGGATGGCAAAAGGGCGAAGGTTGGGTCAGATTCTTGCTGGCGGTAGGAATCCCGGTCATCGCTGCAACGCTTTGGGCTACCTTCCGAGTGCCCAATGACCCTGGCACAGCGCCGGTTGCCATACCGGGCATTCTGCGGCTCCTGTTTGAGTTGGCGTTTTTTGCGTTTGCTGCCTGGGCGCTTTATGATTCAAAATTCATAACATTAGCCTGGATTTTTGGCGTCATAACATTCTTGCATTACGTTTCATCCTATGACCGTATTTTGTGGATCATCAAACAGTGAAGGTAACTTCTCAGGCCTTGGTAGAAAAGTCCCGAATTTGTGATGTTTGGCATCTTTCTCCAAAGGGCTGAGCAGCCTCTGCTCCTTCTCCCTGGAAGGGAGAAGGTGGGGATGAGGGTGTAATCTCCACCAACCCTCCCCTCAAACCACGCCAGGCTGGGTTCGTTTTCTTGTGCTGCGCGAAAATTGCACGAGGGATCAGATGAGCATATAATTAGTACACGTTAATTGTGTGGGGTAATTCTGATTGTAAGCACAGTAATAACAATCATTCTTAGGCTCGTTGGATTTTAAATTGGATTGAAATGTTCTTTGCCCAACAAAGCTACATCTGACTGGGGTGAGGGCTTCGCAGGTGTCTGTTGGGATTGTCCGCTATGTCTCGCTCTTATCGGTAACAACAGCTGTTGGCTATCAGTTCCATGCCAAGGAAAGATAAAAGAAATGGACGAAAACTACAAATTGCTCATTGATATTTGCGTGAACTTGTTTTTCGCAATACTTGGTTTTGCACTTGCTATTTTGTATGAGAAGCTTTGTGCGCCTCGATTATTGTTCATTCCAGAAGATACAACAGACGATGTAAAAGACAATGGATGGCGGACTAGATTTTTGCATATAGGTGTGATAAATAGCCCAATAAAAGCACCTTTTTTAAGTAGAAAAACAGCCTATTCACTTCATGGAACAATCACGTTTTTTACCATGAACCGCAAACAAGTTGGTAACATTATGCCAATCAAATGGGATGGCACGCCAGAACCAATAAAATTCGAAGTTGTTGGGAATAAGGTAGTTACTATCGCTGATCCACAATTGATAAGAATAAGTCGATTCATAGACATTCCGCCTGACGAGAAAGAGAGTTTGGCTATAGCGGTTAGAATTTATGACGATAAATTCGCTCATGGTTGGACAAGTGAAAGTTACTTTAGGGGTTGGCGTCATCCTGATTACAGGTTACCCATCGGTAAGTAACCCAAGTTGCTACCATAAGAAGTTGATGCTGGAAGCCAGGACAAAAAGCATGACTTTCAGCTCAAAGCCTTTAGCAGTGACAGCGTGGATGGATTTTGGCAATAAACGTTCAATTAAACT
>JAEXTI010000527.1 GCA_023406965.1 Chloroflexota bacterium | reverse complement strand
AATGATTTCATAGGGCCAGTTTAGCCCAGAAAAGGTCAACTGTCGATTAAAACAGGTTGACAAAATCTTCCCGATTCAGTGTAGAATACATGTTAACGATCTCATTAATCAGGATACAGGTAAAATGGCGCAAAACTATTGGAAAACAACCGAATTTGAGGCTCTTGAAGCCCCCGCCGTAACCGTGCTCTTCTACCACAACCGCTACGAAGAAGGCAAGCAAGGCGGGTTGGAGATCATGCAGGAAGCCGTGCGCATCGCCGCCAACGGCAACCTGCGCCTCGAAGCTGCCGCCGAGCAGTGGTCCAAACTGCCCGAACACGGCCCTCGCCAGGTGGGGCCGGATGGCAGCCTGAGCGTGGAATGCAGCTACGCCACCCCCTCCATCCGCTATACCGCTCGCCTTTCCCCGGTGGGAAAAGAACTGCGCCTGTCCATCGACCTGGCCGAGCCCCTGCCGGATGAATGGGCCGGGCGGGTCAGTTTCAACCTGGAGTTGCAGATCGGCGCCTTCATGGAAAAAAGCTTCCTCATGGACGGCCGCGCCGGGAACTTCCCACGCTCGTACTTTTCACCCAAGATAAAAAACGCCGCCGGAGCCTTTGAGCCTGCTCCCCTGGCCGTGGGCAAAAAATTGGTCACCGCTCCCGGCGAGCCTGCCCTGCAAATGGAAATCGAAGCCCTGAAAGGCGAACTGGTTCTGCTGGACGGGCGCGGTGCGGCGGAGAACGGTTGGTACGTGCTGCGCGGCATGATCCCCGCCGGGGCCACGATCAACGCCCTGGAGTGGCGCATCGCCCCCACCATCCAGCCCGGCTGGGTGCGCCCGCCCGCCATCCTCTTTTCACAGGTCGGGTACCATTCGGCCCAGAAAAAAGTCGCCGTCATCGAGCTGGACGCCCAGGTGCAGCAGCCCGGCGAGGCGCGTCTGGTGCGCCTGGAAGAAGGCGGGGCCAAACTGGTCAAGGCCCAAAAGCTGGCTCTGTGGGGGCCTTACCTGTGCTACAACTACGCCCAGTTTGACTTCGGCGAGGTGACCCAACCCGGCCTGTACCGCGTGGAATACGAAGGCGCGCGCAGCGAAACCTTCCCCATCGGCCCGGATGTGTTCAAGGAAGGCGTCTGGCAGCCCACCCTGGAAGACTACTTCCCCGTGCAGATGTGCCACATGGAAGTGCGCCACGGTTACCGCGTCTGGCACGGCTTGTGCCACATGGACGACGCCCTGCAAGCGCCCACCAACCACGAGCACTTCGACGGCTACCGCCAGTACGCCACCACCGACACCGATTTTGCTCCCTACGAGCACATTCCGCATCTGGATCGCGGTGGCTGGCACGATGCCGGCGACTACGACCTGGCTGCCGGGTCGCAGGCCCAGACCACCCGCGTGCTGGCTTTGGCCCGCGAGGACTTTGGCCTGGATAGTGACCAGACCACGGTCAAGCCTGCCGAACTCAAGGTAGAAATGCACGTCCCCGACGGCATTCCGGATGTCATCCAGCAGGTGGCCCACGGCGTCGATAACATGCTCTCCGGCTATCGCGCCTCGGGTCACACCTTCATCGGCATCATCGAGAACAACCTTGCCCAATATGTGCACCTGGGCGACCCCGCCACCATGACCGACAACGTGGTCACCCCCGGCCCCGATTCTCAGGACCGCTGGGCTTTCACCCAGCGCCACACCACCCTGGAATACGCGGTGATGGGCGCGCTGGCCTCGGCAGCGCGCGTGCTCAAGGGCTGGAACGATGCCCTGGCAACCGAGGCCCTGGAGACCGCTCAACGCTCCTGGGAATATGAGCAGACTCACGAGCCGCAGTTCGAGCGAAACTGCTACATCGGCGGCGACCCCAACCATGCCAAAGTCCGCGCGGCGGTCGAGCTGCTCCTGGCAACCGGTGATGAGAAATACCGCCAGAGCCTGCTGGCCTCTGTCGACATCATCGCCGAGCACATCTTCATGCTGGGCGCGTCCGTGGCCCGCGTTCTGCTGCAGATCAACGACGCGGCATTCACCGCCCGCATCCGCGAAGCCGCGGCAAATTACAGCAAATTTGTAGTCGAAGACGCCCGCAAAAATCCCTTTGGGGTGCCCTATACCGACGAGATGTGGCGCAAGCACGCCCCCGTGTGGGGCATCGGCTGGTCGCTGCAAAGCCGCGCCGTCGACTTCTACTACCTGCACCGCGCCTTCCCCGACTTGTTCAGCCGCGACCTGGTTACCGACACCCTGGACTACGTCTTCGGCTGCCACCCCGCCTCCAACCATTCCCTGGTTTCGGGGGTGGGCGCGCGCTCCATGACCGTTGCCTACGGTATCAACCGCGCCGACTGGACCTTCATCCCCGGCGGCGTGGTCTCCGGCCCATCCCTGATTCTGCCCAACTACCCCGAACTGATGGACCCCTTCCCCTTCCTCTGGCAGCAGAAAGAGTACGTCATGAGCGGGGCGGCTACTTACATTTTCCTGGTGCTGGCCGCCGACCAACTGTGTCAAAATAGCGTACAATAAGCCTATGTTCGGAACAAATCCCCTGGTTGCCTGAACCAGGGGATTTATATTTTCTCAATATAGGCGCCAAAGAATCCATGAAAGCCTACCTGGCGATTAAATACCACCCTGGCGGAGCCAACCGGGCGCGCATCGA
>JAEXTI010000498.1 GCA_023406965.1 Chloroflexota bacterium | reverse complement strand
CCCTGGCACACTGCGCCTCACCGGCCCGCAGGTCGACCGGGCTGCCATCGCGGATTACCTCGAACTGGCTCTGGGCCGCGCCGCCCAACTCGGTGCCCAGGTGGTCGTCTTCGGCAGCGCCGGGGCCCGCAACGTCCCTGAAGGCTTCCCCACCGAGCAGGCCTTCCTCCAACTGGTCGACATGCTGCGCACCGCCGGGCCGATTGCGGCCCGCAACGGCATCACCCTGGCGATCGAACCCCTCAACCGCGCCGAGAGCAACATCCTCCAGACCGGGGCCGAGGGCTTCACCATGGCCAAACTGGTCAACCATCCCAACGTCGGCCTGCTTCTTGATTACTACCACATGGCCAAGGACGGCGACGACTACGGCATCGCCGTGACCGCTCGCGACTACCTGCGCCATGCGCACTTTGCCCGCCTGGAGGGGCGCTTCTTCCCGGCTGTAATGGAAGACGACTTCCGCGCCTTCGCCAGCGCGCTCAAGCGGGCCGGGTATGACGCCCGCCTCAGCCTGGAAGCCGGGTTCAATGACTTCGCCGCCGACGCCCCCCGCGCGCTCGCCATTCTGCGAGAGTTGATCGCATCTTAAAGCTCAATCCAGCAAAGCCTATACACCCCGGCTTGCGCGAAAGTATATTTTTGGGTAAGATAATCTCGATAAATCTTAGCCCTATTATCCGCTTGCCCAAAAGGAAGGCTCACATGAACGCTCAAAACCTTGGAATCGCCACCCTGGGGGGCGGGTGCTTCTGGTGCCTCGAAGCCGTTTATGACGACCTGCGCGGCGTCACCGATGTCGTCTCGGGCTATGCCGGCGGGCGTATGCGCAACCCATCGTACCGGGATGTGTGCAGTGGAACCACCGGCCATGCCGAGGTTGTTCAGGTGACCTTTGACCCCGCTCAAGTCACCTTCCGTGAAATCCTGGAAGTCTTCTTCACCATCCACGACCCCACCACCCTCAATCGCCAGGGCGCCGATGTGGGCACGCAATACCGCTCGGTCATCTTCTACCACTCCGAGGAGCAAAAGGCCGTCGCCGAAGCTCTCATCGCCGAACTAAACGCCCAGGACCTGTGGGGCCGACCCATCGTCACCGAACTGACCCCCGCGCCGCCCTTCTATCCTGCCGAAGATTACCACCAGGAATACTTCGCCCGCAACCCCGACCAGGGCTACTGCCAGATGGTCATTGCCCCCAAAGTGACCAAGTTCCGCAAAAAGTACCTGGAGCGCCTGAAAAAATAGTCCTGAAAGAATATAGAGGCTGCGCTTCGCGCAACCTCTATATTCTTTCAGGGTTAATACTGAACCCTAAAGGCACATCTTCAAAATCGCTACGACATCTTCCGGGCTCAAGGATTTGTAAGCGTATTGCAACCAGCCGCTCTGCACGGCGTTCGCGGCCATGGCGGCAAAGTTTTCTTCCCCAATGCCCAGCTCCGAAAGCGTCATCGGAATACCCAGGCCTTTCCAGAATTGTTCGGTGGCATCAATCGCCTGCTTCGCGATCTCAAATTTGTCCAGGTCTGCATCGATCCCCCACACATCCACACCGTACTGCACAAACTTATCCACGTTTTGCTCGTCCAGCACGTAACGCATCCAGCGCGGCGTCAGAAGGGCCAGGCCAACCCCGTGCGTAATGTCATAATATGCGGACAACTCGTGCTCGATGGGGTGGATGGTCCAGGCCTGACCGGCTCGCCCGGCGGCGCAAAGGCCATTGAGGGCCAATGTGCCCGCCCACATCAAGTTGGCCCTGGCCTCATAATTCTCCGGCTCTTTCATGGCGACCGGGGCGTATTCGATGACGGTCTTCAGCAAACCCTCGCTGATTTTGTCCGCGACATAGGCCGGGCTGGGATTGAAATACACCTCTAATATATGCGACATAATGTCTACTGCGCCGGCAGCCGTCTGGTTGGCCGGAACGGTAAAGGTGTACTCTGGGTCCAGAATGGAACACTTGGGCAGAAGAAGCGGACTGGAGAAACCAACTTTTTCCTTTGTTTGCAGGTTAGAGATCACGCTGCCCGAATTCATCTCGCTGCCAGTGGCCGCCAGGGTCAAAACGGTGCACAGGGGCACAGCTTTGGTAATAGCGCCTTTGCCGATCATGGGATTGATGACTTTCTTGATCATTTCCCAGGCATCGCCATCGTAGAAAGCCGCCGCGGCAATGGCCTTCGAGCAGTCAATGGTGCTGCCGCCGCCTACCGCCAGGATCACATCGATCTGTTGCTCGCGGCAAATCTTCGCCCCGGCTTCCACGCTCTCCACCCGCGGGTTCGGGTCGATGCCGCCCAATTCAAACACCTCAAAGTCGGCCAGCAGCGCTTTGACACGGTCATACAACCCCATGCGCTTGATGCTTCCGCCGCCATAGGTCAACAGCACCTTCTTGCCGAACGGTTCCAAGACCTCCGGCAGCTTTTCAAGCTGGCCCTTGCCAAACAAAATATTGGTTCCTACATTGAACTGAAAGTTATCCATGCGTATGCCTCCACTTGCCAATCAGAATACCATTTTCAGGGGGTCGAATTGCCCAACAAATTCATCAGGCGACTTACTATATCCATTCTAATATTAGAGTGAACTCTAATGTCAAGGGGTAAACCTTCCCATTTTCAGGGCAATTTGCCGGCCCTTCCCTTTCCTCCAATTCGTGTCCATTCGTGGACAAGCTCTTTCCTCCATTTGCGCCCACACTTGCCCTGGGTGCAAGTGCCAGGGTTCGCGGACAACTTTCATCTCCTCCAATTCGTGTCCATTCGTGAAATTCGTGGATAAATCCCTTCTTTTTTCTCCATTCGCGCCCATTCGCGGATTATTCTCCCCCGGGGTATAATTCGCCCAGAAATGTCTCACATGAAAGGCACGCACCACCGATGACCACACCCCTCACCCTCCTGCAACCCGAAGGCTGGGAAACCCCACAAACCATCCTGTGCATCCTGGCTCACCCCGACGACCCCGAATTTTTCTGCGGCGCCACCCTGGCCCGCTGGACTGCCGCCGGTCACACCGTGCACTACTGCCTGCTCACCCGCGGCGACAAGGGCGTCCGGGAGCAGGTCGCCGACCCCGTGGAGCTGGCCCGCACCCGCGAAGGCGAACAGCGCGCCGCCGCCGACGAACTCGGCGTCAGCCGCATCCTGTTCCTCGACTACGAGGACGGCTACCTCGTCCCCGATTTAGCGGCCCGCCGTGCCGTGGCCCGCGTCATTCGCCTGTTTCGCCCCACCATCGTCCTCTCCAGCGATCCCACCCAGTTGTTCGGCGAGAACAACATCAATCACCCCGACCACCGCGCTGCCGGACAGATTGTGGTCGACGCGGTCTTCCCCGCTTCGGGCAACCCTCTGTACTTCCCCGAGCTGCTCAACGACGAGCACCTTGACCCGCACTCGGTCAACGAAGTCTGGTTGGCCGTCACCGGGCAGCCCAACACCACCATCGACGTGACCCCCACCTGGGAGAAGAAAATCCAGGCCCTGCACCACCACGAAACCCAGATTGGCGACATGGCCGCCCTCGACGAGCGCATGCGCAGCCGCCGCACCCCCGATAGCACGCCGGAAAACCCCAAGTACGAGGAAAAGTTCAGGCGGATCAAATTCCGATAAAATACCCTGTCCGGATGAGGCAAAAGGTGCGGTGACCGTTTCCTCATCCGCCGGACAGTTCAGGTAAAATTCAAGCCCAAAGGAGTTCGACCATGAGCAACATCCACGGTGAAAAAATCACCATGCAAAACGGCAGGCTGCAAGTGCCCGCCAACCCCATCTTGCCCTTCATCGAAGGCGACGGCACCGGCCCGGACATCTGGCGCGCTTCGCAGCCCGTCCTCGACGCCGCCGTCGAAAAAGCCTACGGCGGCGCGCGCAAGATCGCCTGGTTGGAAGTGTTGGCCGGTGAGAAAGCCTTCACCCAAACCGGCAGTTGGCTGCCCGAAGAGACCCTGGCTGCTTTCCGCAAGTACCTGGTGGGCATCAAAGGCCCCCTCACCACGCCTATCGGCGGCGGCTTCCGCTCGCTTAACGTGGCCCTGCGCAAAGAGTTGGACCTGTACGTCTGCCTGCGCCCGGTGCGCTACTTCCAGGGCGTGCCCTCCCCGGTCAAGCACCCTGAATATGTAGATATGGTCATCTTCCGCGAAAACACCGAAGATATCTACACCGGCATCGAGTTTGAAAACGGCAGCGAGGGCGTTCAAACCTTCAAGAAACTGCTCCAGGAAGCCTTCCCCAAGGAATACGCCAAAATCCGCTTCCCCAACAGCGCCGGGATTGGCATCAAGCCCGTCTCCAAGGAAGGCACCTTCCGCCTGGTGCGCGCCGCCATCCGCTATGCGCTGGACAACCACCGCAAGAACCTGACCCTGGTGCACAAGGGCAACATCATGAAGTACACCGAGGGGGCCTTCCGCAACTGGGGCTACGAGCTGGCCGAGAGCGAATTCGCCGGGCAGGTGTACACCTGGGCGCAGTGGGAGCGCACCAAGGCCGCCCAGGGTGAGAAAGCCGCTAATGCCGAACAGGATGCCGCCC
>JAEXTI010000483.1 GCA_023406965.1 Chloroflexota bacterium | reverse complement strand
GATAACTGAATGAAAACTCACAGATCCGCAATGTGGGTATAATTTAAGAATACTTACTCAGCCGGAGGTAGGGGGAACTATCCTCGCCCTCCAATTAGCACTCAAATCGAGGCGGCATGAAAGAACTATATTCGCAGATCGGGCTTTCTCCGAAGGAATTTGAAGGCAAAATTGTGGTCATCACCGGCGCAGGCCGCGGCATTGGACGGGCCATGGCTGAATCCTTCGCCGAATTGGGCGCGGGCGTGGTCATTGCCGAATTGACCGATGACGGCGCCAAAGTCAACAAAAATCTACGCGCCGCCAATTACAAATCCCTTTACGTGCGCACCGACGTCTCCAACGAAGGCTCGGTGAAAAACCTGTGGCAAGCCACCCGCGACTACTTCGGGCGCGTGGATATCCTCATCAATAACGCCATCCTCTGCCCGGTGCAGTCCGTTCTGGAGATGGACATCGATCTGTGGGATCGTGTGGTATCGGTCAACCTGCGCGGAACCTTCCTGACCTGCAAAAGTTTCCTGCCCGACATGCTTTCGCGCAACTCAGGCGTCATCGTCAACATGATCTCCACCGATGCCATGCCCAGCCTGTCCGCATACATCTCGTCCAAGCAGGGCATCACCGGCTTCAGCCAATCTCTGGATGCCGAAGTCTCGCGCGAGGGCGTCAAAGTGGTTGCGCTGGCTCCCGGCATGGTTGATACCCCCGGCATCCGCAACGTGGCCCGCGAACTGGCTCCCCGCCTGGGCATCACCCAGGAGGAATTCCTCAACGTCTCGCTTCATTCAGCATACCCTGGCTTGATGCCCGTCGAACACGCCGCAGCCGCGACCATGTACCTGACCGCTCGCCTGGCCGACGAATACCACGGTCAGGTCGTCAACGGCTACGAAATCCTCGAACGCGCCGGATTGATTAAATCCACCGTCGTGCAAGAAGCTCAACCGGAAACCACAGCAAAGGTTCCAGCAGAAGTGCTCCAACAGGTGGCCGGATTCGGGGGGAAGCTGGTGGAACTGCTCGATGAAACTCAGGCTGAATTTTCTCAACTGCCCATCTTTGCCCGCCCCATGGCTGGCAGCGGTTTCAAGAAGAAATCCGGCATGAGCATCCAGGATTGGAAGTTCAACGCTGCCGAACTGAGCAGAACCCTGCGGGCTTATGCTGCCGGTGAAGAAGGCGCAGCCGAAAACACCGCTGCTGTAAGCGCAAAATTAATGCCCTACCTGCCGCAGTTGATCGAGTATTTCCGCGGCGTACCTGCGGAGATGGCCCGCTTCACCCGCGATCAGGAGTATCTCAAAGCAGTCGCCGAACGCATGGCCGCTCGCGAAACGACGGTTACAGCCCTCATCGAGGGGTTGCGCAGCCTGTAAGCAGGGTTTGCAATCCAATGACGTCGATTGTTCAACAAGGCCGAGCTGCTCCTGCGCTTCCGGCTTTGTGCGCGCGCGCCGAGCCTCACCCCGCCCAGCAAGCCGAACTGGTTCGCGCAGCCGCCGCTGTGACCGATTGGGCTCCCGTCTTGCGTGCCGCGGAACAAAACAGCCTCTCCCCGCTCCTCTACCAGCACCTCTCCTCTGCCGAAATTGCCTTGCCCACCCCGGTCAAACGCGAACTACTGGGCGGCTTTCTCCAGCACGGGCGTTCCAACGAAACCCGCGCCGCCGCCCTGGCCGAGATGCTATCAGCGCTGGAGCAAGACGGCATTCGCGCCCTTGTGCTCAAAGGCGCCGCTTTAGCCCACACCGTCTACCCCCAGCCCGGCCTGCGCCCCATGCGCGACCTCGACCTCCTGGTCGCCCCCGCCGGCCTTTCTCAAGCTCGCAAAACGCTCCTCCACCTGGGCTACCGCGAAGAACTGGAAGCCTCCACCCCCGCCGGCCACCACCATATCCCCCCGCTGGGCCGCGAGCAAGGCGGAATGCACATCAGTGTGGAAATCCACCACCAGATCTTTCCCTCCACGCGCCACTATCGTCCTTTGGGGTATGCCGAACTGGCCGGCTCAGCTTTCGCCTTTCAACTCCAGGCCCAAACCGCCTACACCACCTCGCTCGAAGACACGCTCTGGCACATCTACCGCCACGCCGCCGGGCCGCCCCTCCTGACCATTCCCTTCAAGCTCATTTATGCCGCCGACATGATCAGCCTGGTCGAGAAATACGCCGATCAGATTGACTGGGAACAGTTACGGCGCAAATATCCGCAGGTGTTGCGCATTCTGCCCCTGCTGCACTTCTTCTCGCCCTGGTCACCGGAAATCCTTTTGAGATTCGGTTGGAATCTTCCCGCTGCGTCAGAAGGCTTTGGAGTCGAATTTGGTGGATGGCCCAGACGCCCGTTGCGCCCCGACACCTTGCGCGACACCTTCGCCCCCCCCGAGGGATGGCTGCGCCTGTTCTACGGGGTGGGCCTGGGCGCGCCGCTGGCTTACCACTGGTACAAGTGGGTGCGGCACCCCTTCCACGTCTTCGAGTGGGGCATCTCCACCGCGCTCGCCGGCTTGCGCAAAAAACGCTAACCCCCCCACGGTGATTACGCAAAGTACCTTACCCTTTCCGGGGTTCTTCACGCCAGTGTAGGGCAGTTGGCGGTACTTTACGAATGGGCCCTGTAACCCTCCCCCAATCCTCCTGTTTCAAGGTAAACTTAGTGCCACAGGAGTGCCCCGTGCTGAACCAAATTCCCCGCCCTGTCCCCGACTTTGACCTGCAACAACTGGACGGTGAAATCGTCCTTTATCACCCTTCACAGACCCGCATTCTTTACCTGAATCCCAGCGCCTCGCTGGTATGGAAACTTTGCGACGGCACGCGCACCACGCAAGCCATCATCAACCTGCTTACCGAGGCTTACCCAGATGCAGCCGGTGAAATTCCGGCGGATGTGCAGGCTGCCCTTCAGCAGTTCCTCAAGAACGGCTGCATTGAGATGGCAGGAATCACCGCCCCTTGAGCGATCTAGCCATCTCCTTCGGCAACCTCAGCCTGACCTATTCGGCCCGCGGCGAGCGTGCCCAGCGTTTACTGGATTTTGCCTTCCGCCACCAACGCTGCGAGCCTGCTACTCACCCGCTGCACCACATCGAACTCTCCGAGGACCCTTCCGGCGAGTTGGTCGTGTTGCAGGATGGCCAGCTCGAGAGCCGCAACCAGTCAGACGCCACCACCGTCCTACGCCTCATAGAGCGGGCCACCTACCACTTTGCCGACCGCTGCGCGGATGGCCCGGTGTTCCACGGCGCTTGCATCAGCCACGCCGGTCGGGCCACCTTGCTGGCAGGCGGATCGGGCAGCGGAAAGACCTGCCTGACCACCTTCCTGCTCACCCAGGGGCTCGATTACCTCACCGATGAGTTGGTCTTCGTCTCGGATCTCACCAGCGACCCGGTGTGCCAGGGCTTTGCCCGTCCGCTCAACGTAAAGAATAGCGCCAGGGCGCTGTTTCCCAACCTGACCCAACGCCCTGAAGCCCTGGCAACTCCCTTCGGCAGCCTCATCCTCCCCGATTCAGCCCTGGCCCTGGCGCCACAGCCCGGCATGGTCGTCCGCCAGGCCCGCCTGGCGCGGATCATCTTCCCCCCCTACCGCCCTGGCCGCCCCTTCGAGTTTTCCACCTTACCCAAAGCCAAAGCCGTTTTACTGCTCATGCAAAATTTGATCAACGCCCGCAACCTGCCCGACCACGGCTTTCGCCTGGTCTCCGCCTTGTGCCAATCCATCCCGGCCTACAGCCTCGCTTACAGCAGCTTTGACCAAATCGATGCGCTTCATTTGACTCATCCATGACTACACGGTATAACATAAAAAAGAGATGAAAGCCCCCGGCTAAGACATAATCGCCCTTTGAACGCAAGAACAGGAACCCCGCAGGGGTTTTCGCGAACTGAGGCGGGGTTTCAACCCCCGCCGGCGAAAG
>JAEXTI010000065.1 GCA_023406965.1 Chloroflexota bacterium | reverse complement strand
CTCCTGAGGCAAACAGCCTGCCAATCCTGGGGAAGAATGCCGAAAAGAAGTTCTTGCTCAACCCGCTGCCCGATTCATTCTACAACGGAGACACCGCGACCAATCCCTATCTCAACGGCGACCAACTGCAGCAGGCTTACTACGCCTGGGAGTGGGGAGATGCTCTCTTTGTCGTGATTAATCCGTTTTGGTTTACCACGACAAAGCCCTACACAACCACCGTGGGTGGCGGTGAGACGGATACTACCGGGTCGGACAATCGCTGGGATTGGACGTTGGGGCAGGAGCAGTTCAACTGGCTGCAAACCACCCTCCAAAACAGCACCGCCAGCTATAAGTTTGTGTTCTCCCACCAAATTGTGGGCGGAAATGGCATGTCTTCACCGATCAACCAGGTGAATTACGGTCACGGTGGCGTCGATTCGGCCAATTTCGTCGAATGGGGCGGAAACAACACGGACGGCACCACCTATACCTGGGCGACCAATCGCACAGGATGGGGAAGCCAACCGATCCGGCAGATGATGGAAGCCAACAGCGTAACAGCTTTCTTCCACGGTCATGACCACCAATATGCTTACGAGCGGCTCAACGGCATGGTTTACCAGGCCGTGCCATCGGGCAGTTTTAGCGGCTCGTTTGGTACGTATACCACGGGAGGTAATTCGGGTAACACGATCTGGGCGGATTCTACACAAGGTCCCGGTCACCTCAAAGTGACGGTAAGCTCCACAGAAGCCACCGTCGATTTCATCCGCTCGGGAGCTTCATCACCGGTCTATTCGTATACGATGCTTCCGGCGGGCAGTGGGGGCACGGGCGTGACGCAAGACGGACCAGTCTATAACAATACCGCCGCAGCAAACGCCAGCAGCGCCAGCCTTAGCGTCAACACGGGCACGGGTAATGAGCGCATGATGCTGGTAGGCGTCTCCTGGAATTGTGGCAGTACGGGACGCACCATCTCCTCGGTTACCTTTACCCCCTCCGGCGGCAGCGCAGTCAGCCTGGAGCCGGTTATCACCCAGCAAGCTGGGACGCAGTTGCGCTATGCCGCCATCTACCGTCTGCTCAACCCGCCGGTAGGAGTTGCGGGCACGGTCAATGTCACCTTCTCGGGGGAGGTCAGTAATGGAATCGTGGTGGGTGCAGCCAACTTCTCGGGCGTGGACCAGGTTGCGCCTCTCGGAACGCCGGGCGGCGCGGGGTCTACCTCTCAGGGCACTGCGCCCACGGTGACTCTCTCTGGTCTGGAAGGAGACGAACTTGTCTTCGATACGCTGTTCATGGGAGGAAGTGACTCTGGACAAACCGTGACGCCTGGCGCCAGCCAGACTCAATTGTGGAGCAATTTCTCTTCCAACACGCGCGGCGCGAGCAGCATGGAGCAGGCTTCGGGTAGTTCGGTCACCATGAGCTGGACGGCGTCTTCCTCGGCCTACTGGGCGATCGCCGCCGTTCCCCTCAACCCGTCTGATGTTACCCCAGTGTGTTACACACTGACCTTGAGCCACACAGGCCAGGGCAGCAATCCAACTGCAGTTCCGGGGCAATCGCCAGGTTGTGCGGCTCTCGGAGAGTACGAGGCGGGCCAGGCTATCTCCCTGAGTGGAGCAACGCCTGTCGCGGGATGGCAGATCAGCGGGTGGACGGGTACGACCAATGACAGCAGCACAGCAGCCACAAATACCTTGACGATGCCTTCCAATGATCACACGGTCACGGTGAATTACAGCGCTTTGCCAACTTACACCATTACGGCCTCGGCGGGAGCTAATGGAAGCATTTCTCCCTCGGGAAGCGTAACGGTTATCCAGGGGAATAACCAAAGCTTCACTATCACCCCGTCAGCAAGCTACCACGTGGCAGATGTTCTGGTGGACGGCGCCTCGGTAGGCGCAGTGACCAGCTACACTTTCACGAACGTCACCGCCAATCATGCCATTGCCGCCACTTTTTCGGCAGACAATGTGTCTCCGGTGGCAGTGAACGATAGCTACAGCACCAATATCAACGCCGCCTTAATCGTGGCTGCACCGGGCGTGCTGGCAAACGACACGGATGCAAACCTGGATCCACTGACCGCTGTCAAGGTCAGCGACCCGCAACACGGCACGTTGATCCTTAACACCAACGGCTCCTTCACGTACACGCCGGAAACGAGCTTTACGGGCGACGATACCTTCACCTATCAAGCCAACGATGGCGTCCTGAACAGCAACACGGCAACCGTAACTATCAACGTCAGCAACAGTTTGCCCCCCGTGTTGCCATCCAGTTTCTATGGGGAGATCCACATTCTTACCAACCCGCCCACACCTGGACAACTCATCTATGCCTATGTGCCGGGGGTGGCAGACCCGGTGGCGAACGCTGCGATTAATGACGCCACGCCGCTGAACTTCTCGATGGATGTTCCCGGCGACTCGACTGCTACACCGGCCAAGGATGGCGGCGTTAGCGGTGACACCATTACCTTCCGCATTAATGGGCGGGTCGTTGCCACACATGCCTGGGTCGGCGGGACCAACGTCCGCCTGGATATTCACCCACCGGAGGCAGTTGCGGGCGGGCCGTATTCAGGCGACGAAGGCGCTTCGATTGGTTTCTCTGGTTCGGCAAACGATTGGGGCTCCGACAGCTCTACCTACCAGTGGGATTGGAATAACGATGGCGGCTACGACGCTTCGGGACAAACTCCTAACCGCACCTGGAATGATAACGGCAGCGTGACGGTTGGCTTGAAAGTGACCGACTTGCAAGGCGGCGAGGGTCTCACCTCCTTCACCGTTACCATTCAGGACGTGCTGCCGGGCAATGTGGACGCCGGAGGGCCGTACTCGGGTTCTACCGGTCTGGCGGTCTCTTTGAGTGGGGCGGCAACCTGCGCCGCAGTGGATACCTGCACGTTCGCCTGGGATCTGGATAATGACGGGGCTTACGATGACGGCACGGGGATGACCCTGAGCCATGTTTGGAACGCGGCCGGCGATTTCACCATTGGGTTGCGAGTCAGTGACGAAGACGGCAACGCCGTGACCGACACAGCCACCGTCCACATCACTCCGGGCAGTATGGAAATCTCGCTGGTGGCGGGCTGGAACCTGGTCTCCTTCAACCTGATGCCGACCGACCCAGCCATTGCCACGGTTCTCAACAGCCTTGCGGGGAACTACGACCTGGTTTATGCCTGGGACGCTCAGGCAAGCAATTGGCTGAAATACGCGCCCAATGTAGGTTATGGCGACACGCTGACCGAACTGGATGAGACCAGCGCTTTCTGGATCCGAATGACGGCAGCGGATACGCTGGTGGTGTCTGGCACCGTCCCAACAACGACGGATATCCCCTTATACACGGGGTGGAACATGGTTGGTTACCCCAGCGCGGATCCCCTGGCACTACCTGGCGCGTTCAGCGATCACGGCGTGGGGACCGATTTCAGCCTGGTCTATGCCTATCATGCAGCCGATAGCGACGTGTGGAAGAAATACGATCGCACGGCTCCGATCGGAAACGATCTACTGGAACTGGTTCCCGGATATGGGTATTGGGTTCAGGTAAGCGCGAACCACACCTGGGTTGTTGGTTACTAACGGATGATAGACGTGGCAGGCCGGGCTAGAGAGACACGGGGAACCTTTCTAGCCGGGCCTGCCGCCATGTTGCGTTGTGGCGTCCAAACGCCCGTTCTCCGAAAAATGGCCGGTTAGCGAAAAGCATTGCTTTTGATCCTGCACGGAGGGAACATGCACCACCCATTTAAGGCTCGCTTGATTTCGTTCTTTATCATCCTGAGTGTGCTGTTGAGCGCGCTTGGGATGCCCACAACAGATGTTCAGGCCGCTGATGTGATCACCTTTAGCGGCACAGAGCTTCTGGGGCGTCCCACCTCCAGTTCGGTCACCATCAACATTGTTCCCGATACAACGATCGAATATCACTATCAATATGGCATTGCGCCCGGGACGTATACTGCTCAAACGGGTAATGTGACTGCTACGGGAGGACAGCCCAGTGAGGTAGTCTTGTCTGGGCTGACTGCGAATACCCGGTATTACTACCGGATGCAGTACCACGCCCCGGGCGATCCAGCGGATGACTGGGTGAACCGCTCCGAGCATTCTTTCTGGACGCAGCGAGCCACAGGAAGCGAGTTTTCCTTCACCATCACTTCCGATTCGCATGTCAATATCATGCTGGGCAACGCCGCCACCTGGACGCAGACCATGACCAATATCGCCGCTGCGGCGCCAGATTTTGAAATTGACCTGGGCGATACCTTTGCCATGGATTCGGTCACAACAGCCAGCGGGGCGGATGCGACCTACCTGTATCAACGCCAATTCTTTGATCTTGTGGGCCATTCTACGCCAATCTTCCTTGCTGCAGGCAACCACGAACAACAAGAGGGCTGGCATCTCGACGATACAGGCAGTCCGCCGGTGCTTTCGACCAATGCGCAGAAGAAGTACTACGTCAACCCGGCGCCAGACGGTTTTTACACAGGCGACACGGAAACCGTGCCGGAATTGGATGGCGACCAACTGCGCGAGGATTATTACGCCTGGACCTGGGGCGATGCACTCTTTGTAGTCATCGATCCCTATTGGTTCACCACCACCAAGCCGTTCATCGGTACCACGGGCGGCGGTGAGGAAAACGAAGGTTCTGGTAACCGTTGGGATTGGACGTTGGGCCAGGCTCAGTTCAACTGGCTGCGGACAACCCTCGAAGGAAGCGATGCGCGGTACAAGTTTATCTTTGCCCATCACATGACCGGCGGATCGGACGATTATGTCCGCGGCGGGGCCAACCCGGCGCACCTGGTTGAATGGGGCGGGTACAACGAGGCGGGCACGACCTACGAATGGGAAAGCCAACGGACCGGATGGGGTAGCGAGCCGGTGCACCAGATATTTGTGAACAACCACGTAAGTGCCTTCTTTCATGGCCACGACCACCAATACGGTTACGAATCTCGGGACGGTGTGGTGTATCAAGCGCTTCCCGCCGCTGGATTCTCGGGGAGCGGATTTAATATTTATGCCACTGGCAACGGGTACACCATCCAGGCGCTGCCCAGCCCGGGTCACTTACAGGTATCGGTAAATTCCACCCAGACTACGGTGGATTACATCGCGACGAGCGGCGCGACAGTGAATTACTCGTATGCTATTGCGCCCTTTGCGGAGCCCGATTTTACGATCACTGCCAC
>JAEXTI010000475.1 GCA_023406965.1 Chloroflexota bacterium | reverse complement strand
ACGATGCGGGCGCAGCCGTAGGCCATGACAGCCTGGGGGTAGCGCTGCAAAGCAGCTACCTGCACTTCCAGCTTGTCGGGCGTCCAGGCGTCGTCGCCGTCCAGAAAGGCGATCAGGGAGCCGGCGGTGAGCTTGAGGCCATTGTTGCGCGCCGCGGAGCGCTCCTGGTTGTCCTGGTAGATATAGCGGATGCGATCCAGATAGGGTTGCAACACCTGGCGGGTGTCGTCGGTGGAGCCGTCGTCGACGAGCAAGGCCTCAAAATCGCGGAAGGTTTGCGCCAGAACGCTGTCCAGCGCCGCGGGCAAGTGGGGGGCTGCGTTGTAGGTGGTGATGATGACGCTGACCAGGGGTGTCATTTGGATTGCCGGTTGGTGTTGAAGGCGTCGCGGGCCAGCACAGACAGCACCCCGCGGTTGAGCAGCCAGCTTGGGTCGCGGCGCAAGCCCTGACGGAAGGCAGCGGCGGCTTCGGTCATCTGCCCGCGCTGCTGGGCTTTGAATCCGCGAGCCATGAACAGGCGACCGGCGGCTTTCTTGCGCCGCGATTGGTAGGCGGCCAGTTGGGAGGGCAGGGCCGCGAACCACTGCTCCAGGAGAGCCGGGCGAGCGTCCGGCTCGAAGGCGTTAAGCGCATCGATCAAGACAACCACGGCCTTTTCAGCGTCTTGCCAGACGGAAGGCTGGATTTTGAGCGCGTTGTCGAGATATTCGGCAGCCAGGTCGGGGCGTTTCATCCACAAAGCATCCAGCGAGGCGGCAATGCAGGCCGAGCGCATGAAGTGCGGGCCAAAGCGCTGTTCCCAGTCCAATCCTTCGGGGAGGTGTTCCATCAAAGCACGGGTGAAGGCCGCCGGGTCTCCGGTCACCGGTTCGGCGGCCCAGGCGATGAGAATGGAGAGGAGGGGCGGATTTTCGCCCTGCGCCAGGGAAGGGTCCAGGCGCAGCGCCTCGCTCAACAAGGCCCGGCCCGCCTCGAACTGCCCGCCACCGTATTCGCGCCCAGCGACCGACACTCGGGCAGCGGCTTCGGCACGGCTGCGCAAGCGGAGGGCCTGCTCGGGCAAGTCCGAGCGCTCATACAACGCCTCGAACACCTGCAAGGTGCCCCGGCTCTGCTTGCCCACGTCGCGCACAGCCTGATCAGCGTGCATGCGGTAAGCACACACCACCGCTTGCGACCAGCTCATCTGGCAGCCCGCAACCGCCAGGCGCAGCCACAGGTCCAGGTCCTCGGCCCAGGAAAAGTTGGGATTGAACCCGCCCACACGCTCGATCCACTCTTTGCGCAGCAGGACCGAATTGGTGATGATGGCCGCGCCTAACAAGACCGTGGAAAGGTCCAGGGTTGACTGAAAGACCCAGGGGCGGCGCTCGGCCAGCCATGCGCCTTGCCAATCGATGTAGCGGAAACCGCCCGCGACCATGCCCAGGGTGGGGTGCTCATCCAACTGGGCGACCTGAAAGGCCAGTTTGGCGGGCAGGAACAGGTCGTCGGAATCGAGGAAGGCCAGGTATTCGCCGCGAGCCACTTCGAGGCCGCGGTTACGGGCCGCGCTGACGCCGCTGTTTTTCTGGTGAAAGTAATGGATGCGCGGGTCGGGGATGGCGGCCACCACACGGCGGGTATCATCCTGGGAGCCGTCGTCGATGATGAGGACCTCGAAATCGGCAAAGGACTGGCCCAAAACGCTGTCGATGGCAGCCGGGAGCAAGTCGGCGCGGTTATAGGTGGGCATAATCACGCTGACTTTGGGGCGCGCGGGGCGGACAGGATCGACTTTACGGCTCACTTTTGAATCCGCCGGAAAATATAGACTTCGTCTTTTTCTTGCTCGGATTGGAAGGACTTGACCAGCTTGAAATCGGGGTGTTCTTGCATCCGGGCGAGTAGATCATCATCCAGGCGGCTGACCAGGGTCTCGCCGGCAATATCAAAGACGCGCTCCTGGCGATAGATAGCCACCCAATCGCCGAGTTCCACACGGGTGAGCAGTTCGTCCACGCCCACCTCGGTCTCAGTCCAGTGGTAAAGCTCTTGCACGTCCCAGACATAGCCCTGCTCGCGCATCAGGTTTTGGAAGGTGGGCTGGTTGAAGCTGTGATAATTGCCCACCACCCACCAGCGCAGCCGGAACCAGGCCCCAGTCGCTTCCTCTATGGTATCAACAGCGTTGCGGGTCATTTGCATGTTGGTGGGGCGCAAGTCGGCGTCGTGCCGGATCCAGGTGAGCCAGCGCGGCAGGTCGGGGCCGAAGCTGAGACTGACCCAGAAGAGCAGATGCAGGGCCAGGAGCAGAGACGCGCCCCCCCAGCGGGCGCGGGCGCCCTGCTTGAGGAAATCTACCAGCGCCAGGGCTGCCAACATGCCCAGGGGAATGAAGGCGGGGGTGATGAAGCGGGTGTTGATGTTGCGCATGCCGAAGCCTACCACCAGGTTGATCAGCGCGCAAACCACCAGCATGGCGATGCTGTAACGACGCCAATCGGTGAGCAAGGCGCGCGGCGCGCGCAGCACGACCGCCAGGCCCCAGACCAGGCCGCCGAGGAAAATCACGGCACCGGGCCAACCCGTTTGACTGAGGAGCACCCCGGCGTAGGTTATGGCTGCCTGGAAGAAAGACTCCGACTCCATCGTGTGCAGGGTGAAAGCGGGCTGGGTGGCATACTCGAGCATTTCCTGGTAACTGAGGAAATAAAACGGGCCAGCCACCACCAGGGCAGTCACCACCGCCGCCAGGAAAGGCAGCAGGATGGCTTTGCGCTTGCCCTTCTCGCGGGCCCAACGCAGCGCCAGCCACAAGCCCCACAGCGCCAGCGGTCCAACCGCCGACACGGGGAACTGCTGTTTGCTGAGCAAGCCCAGCCCGGTGGCCGCGCCGATGAAAATGCCGCCCCAGAAGCCAGTTTTTTGGCCGAACAAGATTAAGGCCAGCAAAAGCAGGCCAATGGAGGCAAAGAGGGCCGGTTCGCCCATGACCGTCTTGGACCAGAAGAAAATCAGCGGGGCCGTGCCAACCAGCAAGATGCCGAGAGCCCCCGCCCAGCCGCCGGAAAGTTTTTTGCCCACGCCGTAGGCGCTGAGCAGGAGCAAGAGGAGCCAGACGATGTGCGCGAGGCGCATGGCGAGGAGCGTTTTGCCGCCGATCAATGCTCCCAACAGGCTGGTGATGAACACCATTGGAGGAATGTGGTGGGGAATGGCAAAGACGGCCCCCCAGAACATGCCGCGCAGCAGGTCGCCGCGATTTTCGATGAAATCGAGCCAGTCGTAAGTGGCGTTAGCATACACGCTGTCATCCCACTGGTTGGGGAGGGGCTGGCGCAGGACATGCCACGCGGCTGCCGCCAGGATGGTGGCTGCAAACAGCACAGCCAGCAAGACGGGCCAGACGGAAGGCCGGGCTCGCTGCGCGAGCCCGGCTTGAACATTGTTGGAAGGGTCAGAAGTCATGAATGGTGTTTCACTCCGTAGGAAATCCGACCGTTTAGCGATAGGACATGAATTCGTCCAGGTAGTACGTGCCGCGTGTGCCCGAGTCGAGGCCGCCCGCGGGGCCGAAGCGAATACGATCGATACGGCGCGTATCGTTGTCGATATTGGTCAGCGAGACCGGCGCGCCGCCATCCACCGAGAGACTGACCAGACCATTGTTGGCTCCGGCGGCAGTCGAAGCGCGCCATTCCAGGGCAACCTGATGGGGGGCATCGGTGAGGGTCACCCAGGCGGTGTTATACCAGGTGCTACCGTCATTGCGGATGTTGGCACGCAACTCATAATGGCCCGAATAGTAGCGCAGCTCGATGCGGGTGACGATGGTCGAAGTGCCGGTGTACCCGTAGAACAGGTAATGGGCATTCCCGCTGCGCATGGAGATGGAATTGGGATCGAAGCGGAAGTTGGCCGTGTAGTGTCGTTCGGCAGCCGGGCTGTCATCGGTCAGGTAAATGGTGGTGCTATCGTCGATGACGACCTGAAGGCCGTAAGTTCCAACCAGCGCCGCCGCAGGTGCAGCCGAAAGGTCGCTGCCATCCGGAACTGCCATCGTCCAGGCCGAAAGGTTGCCCGCCTCAAAGCCGTCTGCAAAGATCAACTGCGGGCCAGAAGTGGGGGTCTGGGTGGGCGTGGCGGTGGGTGTAAAGGTAGCGGTGGGCGTGAAAGTAGCTGTAGCGGTAGGCGTGAAGGTCGCCGTGGGCGGCACATCTGTCGCTGTGGGTGTTGCCGTAGGCGGTTCCGGCGTGGCCGTGTCGGTTGGGGTGGGGGTAGCTGTGGGCGGCTCGGGTGTTGCTGTGTCGGTCGGGGTGGGCGGGATTTCTGTCGCAGTGGACGTAGCGGTAGGCGGTTCCGGTGTAGCCGTGTCGGTGGGCGTGGCGGGCACGTCCGTCGCGCTAGCGGTCGGTGTTTGCGTATCTTCCGGGGTTGGTGTCACCGGGGTGGCCGTATCCGGTTCGGGAGTCACGGTCGGCGTTTCGGGCGGGGCGGTGGGAGGTTCGACGGTTGGAGGC
>JAEXTI010000337.1 GCA_023406965.1 Chloroflexota bacterium | reverse complement strand
GTATCAGGATCAAGCCTACGATGACTGCCCGCTGCCCATTGCGCAAAGCCAGACCATTTCGCAGCCGTACATGGTGGCGGTGATGAGCAGCCTGCTGGAACTGAAAGGCACTGAGCGTGTCCTGGAGGTCGGCACGGGGTCGGGTTACCAGGCGGCGGTGCTGGCGCGGCTTGCAGCGGAGGTGCACACGGTGGAGCGTCACCCCCAGTTGGCAACCGGCGCGCGGCTCGTGCTGGATAGCCTCAACGTGCGCAACGTGACCGTGCACTGCGGAGACGGCTCTCTGGGCTGGCCGTCTTTCGCGCCATACCAGAGCATCATGGTCACGGCGGCGACCCCCGGATTGGCCAAGGCGTTGCTGGAGCAACTGGCCGATGGCGGCTACCTGGTGGCGCCGGTGGGCGGGCACGGCAGCCAGGACTTGCAGCGCTGGCAGCGCATGGGAACGCGCTTTGAGATGGAATCAATCTTCCCCGTGGCGTTTGTACCGCTGCGCGGGGAAGGAGGTTGGAAAGAGGGGGAATGGTGAAGGAGCTGTCAGCTATCAGCTTTCAGCCAGAAGCTGACGGTTGATAGCTGATGGCTTCTTAAAACGTTCGGCTGACGGTCACGAAGATCAACGGGCGGCGGCGGGTTTCGCTGTATATGTGCTCGCGCACGGCTTCTTCCACGTCGTGTTTGATGTTACCGTTGGCTTTTGAGGCAGCCTGGATGGCTTTCTGGCGGGTGTCTTCAAACAACTGCTCGGCTTCGCGCGGAAGCATGAAGCCGTGGGTGGCGATTTGGGGATCATACACCACCTGGCCCAGATCGCGGCTGAGGGTCAGGTTGACCATGATCATGCCGTCGCGGGAGAGAGCTTCACGCTCGCGCATTACGTCCGGGTCCAGGTCGCCAATGCCAGAACCGTCCACGAAGATGTATGTAGCCGGGACACGTTCATCCGAAAGGCGCATCTCTCCGTCATTAAATTCAACAATCTGGCCGTTTTCAATGATCTGGATATTTTCGGGCTCCAGGCCAATGGTGCGGGCCAAACGGGCGTGCTGGTGCAACTGGCGCAGTTCGCCGTGGATGGGAATGAAATACTTGGGGCGGGTGAGGTGCAGGAGGAGTTTCATCTCTTCCTGGCTGGCATGACCTGAAACGTGCACAGGGGCAATGGCTTCGTAGACCACGTCGGCGCCGCGCTGGATGAGGCGGTTAATGACGCGATAGACGGCTTCTTCATTTCCAGGGATGGGGTGTGAGGAAAGCACCACCGTGTCGCCGAGTTTGAGGTCGAACAGGCGGTTGGCCCCTACAGAGAGACGCCCCATGATGGAGGTCGGCTCACCCTGCGAACCGGTGCACATGATGGCGACTTCTTCATCGGGCAGGTGCAGAGCTTGATCGATGGGCAGGACGAGGTTCTCGGGAATGTCCAGATAGCCCAGCTTGCGAGCCATCTTCATGTTGTCGATCATGCTGGGACCCACGAAGGCCAGCTTGCGACCGTGGCGGGCAGATGCATTGGCGATCTGCTGCATGCGCGAGATGAGCGAGGCAAAGCTGGCGATGATGATGCGGCCCTTGGCCTGCTGGAAGACCTGCTCGAGGGCGGCGTCGACCACCTTTTCGGAGGGCGTCCAGCCGGCACGCTCGGCGTTGGTCGAATCGGACAGCAACGCCAGCACGCCGCGCTGCGAGAACTCGGCCAGCTTGGCATAATCGGAAGGCCAGCCGTCTACGGGGGTATGGTCAAATTTGTAGTCGCCGGAGTGGACGATTAGACCGGCGGGGGTTTCAATGCCCAAACCGACGCCGTCGGGAATGGAGTGGCAGACATGGAAGAATTCGACCTTGAAGGGGCCGATTTGCACGGTTTCGCCTGCCTGAACGGTATTCAAGCTGGCTTTGCTGCCCAGCCCGTTGCGCCCCAGCTTGACTTCTAGCAAGCCGCGGGTGAGGGGGGTGGCATAGATGGGCGCATTGACAATGTTGAGCAGGTGGTGGATGGCGCCAATGTGGTCTTCGTGACCGTGGGTGATGACGATGCCGCGGACCTGCTCTTTATGTTGGTCCAGATAGGTCATATCGGGGATGATGTAGTCGATGCCGAGCATGTCGTTTTCAGGGAACATTAATCCGCTGTCCACGACCAGAATGTCGTCGCCGTATTCATACACCATCATGTTGCGGCCAACTTCTCCCAGCCCCCCCAGGGGAATGATGCGCAATGTTTCAGAACTCATTTAATAAACCTCGTACTTAAGAGGGAATTGATCCCTCGGTATAAAAGAAAATCGCCCTGGTCTGGAATTCCAGCCAGGGCGGAACAGTACAGCGTAAGAAGGTTGGTCACCCAATCGATTCAAACACCGGTTAACCCGGCTATTTCCTTATTCTGAGGCGATTTTAACATAGAGGTCAAGAAATGTCAAAATCGAGGGAAATCTTTTACAGGTCTCAGTGTTTTCTAGACCATGACGGGCATGGATCGTCCGTAGAGTTTCTCGCGGATTTGGATGACCTGGCGGCGGAGGCGGTCGTCGCGCTCGATCATGTCGGCGACCTTTTGGCAGGCGTACATGACCGTGGTGTGGTCGCGGCCGCCCAGGGCTTCACCAATTTGAGGTAATGAGGCATTGACTTCTTCGCGCATCAGGTACATGGCCACCTGGCGGGGCAGGGCAATATCGTGCGTGCGGCTGCGGCCGACCAGTTCATCGGTGGAGATGCCGAAGATATAGGCCACGGCTTCCAGCACCTGGCTGGTTTCGAGCGAGCTGCGCTGGGGCAGCAGGTCGGCCAGGGCGGTTTGGATGAGCTGATTGGTGATGGGCTGACCAGAGAGCTCGGCAAAGGCCATGATGCGGGTCAGGGCACCTTCCAGTTCGCGGATGTTGGACTGCACCAGGCGGGCAATGGTCTCGATGATGGGGTTGGGCACCTGGCGATTGTTGCGTTCGGCTTTCGAGCGCAGAATGGCCATGCGAGTCTCGAGGTCGGGCGGCTGGATGTCGGCGGTCAGGCCCCATTCGAAGCGAGAGCGCAAGCGTTCTTCCAGGGTGATCATGGCCTTGGGAGGGCGATCGGAGGAAATGACGATTTGCTTGTCCTGGCCGTGGAGGGTGTTGAAGGTGTGAAAGAATTCTTCCTGGGTCGATTCCTTGCCGGCAATGAACTGGATGTCGTCGATCAGGAGAACATCAATGCGCCGGTAGCGCTCGCGGAAGGCAGTTGTGTTGTGCGTGCGGATCGAGTTGATCAGGTCGTTGGTAAATTCTTCCGACGAGACATACATCACGGTGAGGTTGCGCTTGTGGGCGGCATTGCCGATGGCGTGGAGGAGGTGGGTTTTGCCCAGCCCCACGCCTCCATAGAGGAAGAGGGGGTTGTAGGCGCGGGCGGGGTTTTCAGCCACAGCCATACAGGCGGCATGTGCCAGGCGGTTGCTGGGCCCGACCACGAAGTTTTCGAAGGTGTAACGCGGGTTGATGGTGGAGTTGCCACGCGGGGCTGGCTCATCTGAGCGGACCACAGCGGGTTCGGCGGGCAGGGCCTCTTCTTCAAAATGCCAAACGACAAATTCAACAGTCTGGGTAGCGCCCATCAGCCCGGTGAGCATGCGCGCCACCGTGCTGCTCAACCGGCTGTCGAGCCAATCACGAGCATAAGCGTTCTGCGCACCGATGCGGAAGGTGTTATCTTCGTACGATACGAATTCAGCATTGCGTACCCAGGTGTCAAAAGCGGCCTTTGACATTTCCATCTGGAGCTGGCCCAGAGTTGCCTGCCATGCCTGTTGTGGATTCATGCCCTATCCCTCCAGGTTGAATTTGCTGTGTTGGGGCAAACAGGGATACAAACCCGCTGCAATTGTTTTGCAGCGGGAAAAGTCGACCCGTTATTCGTTTCTGCCTGTTATCAAATCGATTGTGGGCGAGAAGGATTTGCCATCACTTCAGCGTAACGGTATTCTAACAAAAAGCCGCCGGAGAAACAAGGCGAATAGCCTACGCCCGCCTAAAAATTTATGACTTTTTAAGGTTGGTTATGTTAAAGAATCCGTAAAACAATTGTTAATCTGCGACACGAAAGTTGCTACCAGTGATTTCTACAAATGAGGTTTGCGCCCCACGAGCGCCCCCATATATGGGGGTAATTATTAAATTTTGGTCAAATGTTCCATAAATACGGGGGCTATTCCAAAAGAAAAGAATCTCCTTCGCGCAGCGTTTTCGTAGAGTCATGTCTCAATTTTTGAAAGAGAGCGGAATCGTTAATTTTGGTCAGAGGTAGACCCTACCCGAGATTAAGGTATTTGCAGGGCGCTACGCGCCCTGCAAATACCTTAATCTCGGGAATTATGTTCACTATCTTAGAAGGCGGGCGGAAGCTCACTGACCATTCTCTGGACGGCGCGCCGGCCGATTTCGACAGCGAAGTTGGTGCCGCGGTCCCAAGGGTATACCTGGCTCATCGAAGCGAAGTATAGACCGGGGATGGGCGTGCGCAGGTCGGGGATGTTGCGAGAATGGTCCACCAGCGGGATGGGCTGGGCGTATTGCGTTTTCCACAACCAGGTCTTGCGCACCCAATCGGGTTGGAAGTTTGGATTGATGCGAGCCAGGGCGGGCATGAAGCGTTGCAGCAACTCATCCTGGCTGAGGCTAAAGTACTCGTGTCCCTGGTCGAGGTAGTCGCCGCAGTAGATGATGTGATCGCCACCGAAGTATTCGGGCTTGAGGTAGTTGGTGTGCTCGACCAGCGCCAGGAAGGGGAACCCAGCAGCTTTGGGAATGTTGTACCAGTAGTACCCCTCGCGGGACAGTCGCTGCTTGAGGGCCAGCACCATGACCACCGCGCCCATGTTCTTGAGCGAGAGCAGCCCGTTGAGATAATCGGGCGGCAGCGCGGGGGTCAGGCGGGCCATCAAGCCGGGAGAGGTGGTTGAGAGACAGGCAGTGAAATCCTGCGATCCGTCGGGCAGGTCGATGCGCAGCCCGCCTTCGGGAAGGGGTTCGATGTGCTGGATGGAGGTCGACAGGCGGATCTCCACGCCGTCCTGGCGCAGGCGTTCGGCGAACAGGTCACAGAAGGCCTGGAAGCCGCCCTGAAAGGTGCCCAGGCGGGTGGTGCGGGTCTTCAGACGCGCCCACATCCAGGCCATGTTTACATCCTGGTAGTGCGGGCCGAATTTACCCACCAGCATGGGCTCGAAGAAGGAAGCGTAGAGGTTCTTGCCGTAATACTTGCGGATCCATTCATCGGCGCGGAAACGTTCCAGGGATTGCCAGGAGGAGAGGTACCGCAGGTAGACGGTGACCAGGCCGAAGCGGACCATGTCGGGGAAGGTGAAACCCGGGAAGGTGAGGGCTGCCAGGGGGCTGTCGAGGGGGTGGAAGCCGCCCTTGGCGTAGACCACGGTTTTGGGCAGGGGGAAGAGAACCTTGTCGCTCCAACCCAGTTCATTGATCAAGCCGAGCATGTGGTTGTCGCTTTGGAACCAGTGATGATAAAAGCGCTCTACGGACCAATCCCAGTGGGGTTCTTTGAACCCAGAGGCAAGACCTCCCACCTGGTCGGCAGCTTCGAAGATGGTGACCTGGAAACCGGCGCGGCGTAGATCGTAGGCCGCGGCCATTCCGCCAATTCCGGCTCCAATGACG
Organism: Chloroflexota bacterium; assembly: GCA_023406965.1. Next base: position 154 of record JAEXTI010000337.1, on the reverse strand, counting down.
GCGACATGAGGGGTGTTGGGCATGGTTGATCCTTTCGGTGGACTGGCGGGGATCAAGGGGTGGCCGCTGATTCGGCTTTGACATCCTTGCCCCAGCGCAGCGGCTGGCGGAAGTAGTAGTAAGCGCCCAAGAGGGTGATGGGGAACCACAGCGC
>JAEXTI010000317.1 GCA_023406965.1 Chloroflexota bacterium | reverse complement strand
AAAAACCATCGCCGGGAGGGGGGAAATTATTTCTTTGGGGTAGAGGTAGTCGCAGCGCGACTGCCTCTACCCCAAACCCCGGAAAAATGGCAAGATACTTTGCGCGTCACCGTGCCTTGGGGATTGCCGTGGTAAGATTCGATGGAAGGTCGGGAGGCCAAATATGGAAAAGGGAATCGTCAAATTGCCCGATGGGGGCGGAATTCCGTATGTGAAGATTGGGGCGGGAAGCCGGCGGGTGGTGGTGCTGCCGGGAGCCGGCGACGGGCTGACTACGGTTGTGCAGGGGGCAGGGCGGTTGGATTGGTTCTATGCCCGGCGGAAGCGGGACTTCAGCCTTTTGGTTTTGAGTAGGCGCGATCCCATCCCGGAGGGGTGGAGCATGGCGCAACATGCCGTGGATATGTTCTTCGCGCTCGATCGCCTGAACTGGGGGCCGACGCTGTTGGAGTGCAACTCGGCGGGCGGACCGGTGGGGCAGCAGATGGCAGTTCTGCGCCCGGAGTTAATCCAGGGATTGGTGTTATCCTGCACGCTGCACCGGGCGTCGACCGAAACGCGCGAGGTGCTGGTGAAGTGGATTGAGATGGCGCGGCAAGGGAAGTGGCGAGAATTGAATTGGAGTTCGATCGAACATACTTTCAGGCCACAATCGGTCAAAATGTACCGGTTGGCTCGCCCGCTGCTGGCGTTGATGCGAGCGCCGTGCGATCCGGAGCGACTGCCGCGAATTCTGGAGGCTTTGTTGACATTAGATCAGCGGGCGCTGCTGCCAGAAATTCGTTGTCCAACGCTGGTGATCGGCGGAGAGGAGGACCGCGTTGTGCCGGCAGAGGTGCAAAAGGAAATGGCGGCGCTCATCCCGGGGGCCGAGTTGAAACTTTATCGGGGATATGGCCACGGCAACGATCAGGAAAACCCAGATTATGAGCTTCAGGTAAGAAGATTCGCGGAACGGATCAAAATTGGGTAAAATGACGTTGTTTGGATGATTAGAACGTTCACATAACCGTAAAGAAAAGGGAACGAGACATGGAACTGACTGTAGGATCAACGATGAAATTGAATAACGGCGTGGAGATTCCGCGCCTGGGATTGGGAACCTGGCAGGCGCAGAAAGGCGGCATGGCCCGGCAGGCGGTTGAATGGGCGCTGGAGGCGGGTTACCGCCATATCGATACCGCTGCCGGTTACGATAACGAGGAAGACGTGGGCGATGCGATCGCGGCAAGCAGCCTGCCCCGCGAGGATATATTTGTGGTGACCAAGATCATCAACGGCGATCAGGGCTATGATTCGACGCTGAAGGCCTGCGAAGAATCGCTCAAACGGCTCAAGCTGGATGCGATCGATCTGTACCTGGTGCACTGGCCGGTGAGCGGTTTGCGCAAGGATACCTGGCGGGCGATGGTGCGGCTGGCGGAAGAAGGCCTGTGCCGCTCGGTGGGGGTGAGCAATTACACGATCCGCCACCTGGATGAACTGCTGGCGGATTCGCCGATTGTTCCGGCGGCCAACCAGATTGAGTTAAGCCCGTTCCTGACGCGCACGGCGTTGGTGGATTACTGCCAGAGCAGGGGGATTGTGGTGGAGGCGTATAGCCCGCTGGCTCGCGCGCGCAAATTGAGCGATCCGCGCCTGGTGGAAATGGCGGAGAAGTACGGCAAGTCGGCGGCGCAGGTGGCATTGCGCTGGGGCTTGCAACATGATTTTGTGGTGATCCCCAAGTCGACGAACAGGGAGCGCATTTTTGAGAATGCCAACCTGTTCGATTTCGTGTTGAGCGCGGAAGATATGGCCTTGATGGACAGCTTCGACGAGGATTATTGGACGATTGCTTCGGCGTGGAATCCCGAAAAATCAAATAAATGGGAATAGTTATGTAGAAGCGGATAGGATAAGGGTAGACCCTAAGGGTTTCGGAAAACCCTTAGGGTCTATTTTGTTGACTCGAGTTGTATAATAATTGGGAGACAAAATCGGTGATTTGCTTACCGAGCAAAGGAGAATTGCATGCCTGAGATGAAACTCTTTTCGCAACAAGACCCTGCCTGGAAGAACAAGATACTGGGCAATGATAGCTCGACCACCATCGGCAATTTCGGCTGCCTGCTAACCGATCTGGCGATGGTGTGTACGTTTTACGGGATTGATTTGGACCCGGCGGCGTTGAATGATCGGATGAAGGAGCGGGGAGGTTTTCAAGCCGCTTACGTCATCCCGGCAGTGCTGCCTTCGGCGGCGCCGGGAATGATTTACCGGAACTTCATTCAATGCCGCACCTATCCGGCGCCTCTGGCGGAAGTGGACGCTTCGCTGGCCTTGGGGAAGCCGGTGATTGTGGAAGTGGATTACGCGCCGAAGGCGGGCCTGCAAAACCACTGGGTGGTGGTTTACGCCAAACGGGGCGAAGATTATCTGATCCGCGACCCGTGGCCCTATCCGGTGGAAACTGCCGAGGTGACCCTGAAAGAGCGGTACGGCTTTGCGGGGAGCGCGGCGCAGGTGATTCAAGCGGTGGTATGGGTGGAAGGCCCGGCGGCTCCGCAGCCGAAGCCGGAGCCTGTCCCTCTGGATACAGGGGTGCGGGCCAGCTTTGCCGTGTTCGCGGCGGCGGACGGGTTGGCGCTGCGATCGCAGCCGGTTGTTTCGGAGCATACCTTGATCAAACGGTTCGCGCTGAACACCAGGTTGGAAGTGCTGGTGGACGACGCGACGGCGGAGGCACGCATTGGACAGGTGAACCAGTGGCTGCCGGTCAAGGATGCCGAAGGAGAAGAGGGGTATACAGCGGGATGGTTTGTGTGCAAGAGTGAACAGACGGCAGAGCCAGGCCAGGACGTGAAACCGGCGAATCCGAACACGGGTTTGAAGGGCGAGAAACTGGTATTGAAGGTGACTGGCGATGGGCTGGCGCTGCGCAGGAAAGCAGAATTTGTGGACAGCAATATCATCAAGCGGCTGCCGCTGAACAGCGACGTGGTAGCGATGGAAGCGGTGGCAGACGTGCGCAAGAAATTGGGCAAGATTTACCAATGGGTGAGGGTGCGCGACGTGACCGGAGAAGAAGGGCTGGCGGCTGCCTGGTATCTGGTGGAGGCACCGGGGCAGGCTGCGCTGGGCGTGGACCTGCAGAAGGTGGAGCCGCCGGTGTTTGGAGTGACGATGGCCCCGCCGGAGCCGCTGGCGCTGCGCGTCGCCGAGGATGGCCTGGCCTTCCGGCGTAAACCGGTGATTACGTCGAAGACATTGATCCGGCGACTGGCGTTGAACACAGAATTGTTGGTGCTGGAGCCCGAAGAAAGCGCCGTGGCCAAGCTGGGGCAGCCCGGAGAGTGGCTGCTGGTAAAGGATGTGAAGGGCAAGCAGGGGTATGTGGCGGCCTGGCACGTGATGCCTCGCCCGCAAGCGCTACCAGTGGAGAGCAAGCTGGAGGTGGATTTGCCGCCCGAACAGCCCGTGAGTGGGGGCGAAGGGATGGACAAAGAGCCGCTGAACTTTGGTTTGTTTGATAATCCAAAAAAGTCGGTCGGCGAGATTGGCCAGGCGCTGGAGAACTTTGTCAAGAAGGTGGGGGATGTGCTCAGCGAGGCGGTGAGTGATGCCACCACTCTGGAAGTGTCGACCTACGTCACGACCGATATGAGCAAGATTGGCGTGGAGAAGGGCAAACTGACGGGAAACCCGCAACTGCGGGCATTAACCATCATCAAATTGGATGGGGATACCGTCCTGTGCGTGCCACAGGATGAGTTTGGCAAGGTAGATGAGGTCTTGTGGAATATCCACCTGGATATGGTCAAGCAAGCGCAGTTGAGCCGCTCCGAGCTGATCAAGGCGGCTGTGTCAGCGGTGACGGGGCTGACCAAGCCGGGAGGCGGATAAACGTGAGTGTTTCGTTGCAGTACATTGACCCCGGGGCAGAGGCATCCGGGGAACTGTACGGCTTGTGGCAAACTCAACCGGGCGATATCGCCGGGGTGGGCAAGGATCTGTTGAGCTTTGATGTTGGGCATCCCGTGAGGCCGGACATGCCTTTGGGCGGCGTTTGGCGCGTGGACGCGGCGGTGTCTGAGACGGTGGAGGCGCAGATGGCCGGGCAAGCGCAACGGTTGGCGAGCGCGGGACGCAGCCTGGATGAGGCGGTGCTGGGCGAGGCGCAAGCAGCCACCCTGGCTTCCGCGGCAAAAGCCGGGTCTACGGTTGAAGCAAAACGCGACCAGGGCTTGCTGGCGGCGTTTTTAGAGCAAGCCGGACGACAGGTGCAGTATTATGCCTGGGTGGAGACTACCGAACGAGGAATCTTGCTAGCGCGCAGCACGGTGAACTGGTTTGGACATTTGGATACCATCTGGCGGGAGGACGCTCTTCCGCCCCAGCGCTCGCTGCACCAGCGCTCGTTGGAACTGGCCCTGGCCACCCGCCTGACCACGGTGAAGACCGCTTTGACCGTGGTGAAATGGGTGGGGCTGGTGGCGCGGTTTTCAGCGTTGAGTGGCCCGGCAGCACTGGTGGTGCTGCCAGGGTTGGTGTGGCAGGCGGTCAACGATGTGATCTATCCGATTTTGCGATCCGATTTATTTCGAAGGAGCTAAATATGGCAAGCGATTTTGGAACGACGATGCGGGGCGTGGCAGAAAAGATCGCCCATTACGTGGACGGCGCGGCGACGTTGACGGTGGAGACGCGCTTTGTGGAGGTTGGGCAGGATAAGGGGGCCAAGTTCGAAGACGCCAAACCTGCCGCGCGCACGGAGATTAAGCTGGATGGGGATAATTCGAGTGTGCTGCCGATGATGAAGAACGAGAGCGGGGCATTGGAGGTGGATGCTACCGTTTATGAACTGCACATGAAAAACGTGCAAGCGGCAATCGAGTACCGGGCGAAGATGGTGGGGCAGTTGCTGAGCGCGTTGCAGTCGCTGCGGGGGTAGAAATAGGCTGGAGGTAAGTTCTTATTGAGAGCAAGTCGCGCTACGGATGATAGCGCGACTTTGTTAAGGTTTTCGTAACTACCTTGACAATGTCACATTAGACTAATCGTCACATGGTATGGCTTTGATCGGCGGGCTAAAGCCCTTCCTCAGTACAACGAAGTCCCTTCGGGACTGGTTTCTTGAGCCCGTAAGGGCTTT
>JAEXTI010000301.1 GCA_023406965.1 Chloroflexota bacterium | reverse complement strand
TACTTCGAGGAAGTGTGACTCGCCAGGCTGGTCAGCCAGCGTGCAATTCCATAGCGGGCAAACACAAACAGGATGATGCTGACCGCAGCCACAACCGAGGCTGCCAGTGGCAAGTTCCCTTGTAGTATCTCCACCCAGCGAGGTGTATCCATTGACCCTCCTCAATTGTTGTACAGCGGGTTTTTATATGATTTATTTTATCTTATTTGTTGTTTTATTTCTATGGGAATTGTGGTTGCTTCACCACTTAACTCCACCTTAATCCAATATGGAGCGATGGTGGCGCAAGGAAGAAGGACAAGCACGCGCCGCTTTTTCTGCCGCGTGATCATTCTCGCCGAGCAGTTTTGGTTAATCGACCAATCCCAGTTTGCGCGCTTTGGCCACGGCTTCGGTGCGGTTGGTCACGTCCAATTTTCCCAGGATGTGATTGATATGCCCTTTGACCGTTCCTACGGTTATTACCAGTTGGTCGGCAATCTCTTGATTGCTAGCGCCTGCGGCGATGATGCGGAGAATTTCTCGTTCTCGCTCGCTCAGGCTGGATAACTCTGAGTCGGATCGCGCCGGAGTTAATCCTGTGCCGGTCTCTTCGTGGCGCATGGCGCGAATGGTGTTTAACAAGCGATCCATCCCGGCAGGGCGCAGACCCCGGCACGCAGCTCGGTGGATAAGGTCGTCTAGGGCAGCATTCTGGCAGTAAATGGTCAGGTATCCTGCCGGTAGGCCTAATACTAGAGCTCTTTCTAGCGCAGACAGCGACTGCCTTTCGTCGCCGTTCTTGTCCAGGCGCTGCGCTTCCATTAACAACCATTCGATCTCGCGACTGGTTAAACCGTGCCGGTTTGCAAACTCAAGCTGCGTTTCCAACCTGAAGCTTTCTGGCAAGGAATGTCCGAGTGCCATTTGCAATTGCAACCAGATGTAATCCGCCTGGTAAAATGCCTCCGAAGCGCTTAGCGGGCCTAACCCGCGGGGCGTAAAACTCTCGCCGCGATCCCGCGCAAAGCATTGCACCCAATTTTCTGCCTTTTGCTTCAATTCGGCGTCGAGCGGGTTGCGGCGCAGCTGCGTCCGCAGACGGTACCCTTGCGTCAGAAACTGAATATCCGGCCACAGGATATCTAGTTGATCGAGATAGGCCGCCGCTTCGGTCAACCGTCCTCGAATTTCATTCAAGCGGAATTGGGCCAGATAAGCGCACATCAAATAATAAGGGTTCATCCCCCACCCCATGTGCTCTAGCCCCTGGGTCAGGTACTGTTCGGCCTCATCCAATCGTCCTTGTTCAAGTAGTGCGCTTCCAGCGGCGACATCCAGACAGCCAATCGCCGGGAGATCGATCCCCAACGGTTGTAAGACAGCAGTCAGTGTGGCTTTCGCGCGGTTACAGCATGATAGCGTCTCGTCCAGCCGCCCTCGACTGTGCGCCAGCCGCGCCAGGTGAAAACTGGTCTCAACGTAACCAAAATGCAGCCCTATGTCCAAAGCCAGGGGAAGGGCCTGTGTAAATACGCTCTCAGCTTCATTGCATTGCCCCATAATTAAGTGGATATACCCTGCGATGAGTAGCCAGGTAAAGCGACCTGGATCACCGGGCGGGTAAGCATCCAGGCTTGTCTGGTCCATTTGCTGTAAGACGCGAATATCTGGTTCGGGATCGGGTGTCATGCCCATAAAGGTGCGCACCACTCCGGTTAACTCGCGAATTTCTGATACTTGCTCGGGGTCCGTCATGGTTGCCAGCGCTTGTTCGGCCTGTCGAAGCCAGTTGTTAACACGCTCGTGATGCTTCTCTTGAAATCGGTAAGCCAGCGCAAGCGCCTGGAAAACACACAACTTGGGCCGCTGGCGCATGACCGCTTCGGGAAAAGCCGAGCACCATTCGTTAATTGTAGCGATATCGCTCTGGATAATTAACGTGAAGCTGTGCTGCTCGACAAAATCTGCGGCAAAGGACAAGTTGCCGCTGCGGAAGGCGTGATCGGCGGCTTCGTGCAGCAAGCCTTGCCCGGCGAACCAGGCACAGGCAGCCTGGTGCAAAATTTTTGCGCGATTCGGTTGCGTGCGCTCCAGCCAGGCACGTAGGAAATCACGCAGCAAGTGGTGATAACGGAACCATATTCCCTGTTCATCCAACGCAGTCACAAACAAGTTGGCTTGCTCGAGCCGCCTAATATGGTTTGCGCTGTCATTTGCCTGCAAGATCGCATCGCAAAGCGGGGCCGAGAACCGTTCTAGCAACGCGGTAAAAAGGAGAAACGATTGCATATCTTCGGGCAGGCGGTTGACAACTTCTTCCAATAAATATTCGCCAAGATGTCGGTGCTGGCCGGTCAGAATTTCCGGCGAGTCGGGCCAGGTGGATTTATTGGCGAGCGAGAGTGCCGATAGTTGCAACCCGACTGCCCAACCCTCGACCAGTTCGGTCAGCCGGCCAGGTAGATCAGCCGGTACTTCTGTCTCCATCCAATCGTGCAGAAACTGAGCAGTTTCGTCCTGGTTGAAACGAAGATCGGCGGTGCGCAGTTCAACCAGGCGGCCCTGGGCGCGCAGGCGCGCCAGCGGCAGCGCCGGGTTTGCGCGGCTGCCGATCACCAGGCGCAAATTCTCGGGGCGATGGCGAACTAGAAACTCAACCGCACTGTGAATTTCTGTCGAAGTGATCAAATGGTAATCGTCCAGCACCAGGGCCACATCTTTCCCTGCCGAGAACACTGCATTGATGACAGTTGGAAGCACGTCTTGTAAATTTAAGTCCACCGAAGCGCGCAAAACTTGGCGGACCGGTTCCAATCCGCTGCCCATGCCGAGCGCCATCTCTAAAGTGGTGACCAGGTAACCGCCAAACGCGGTTGGACGGTTGTCGCTCTCATCAAGCGAATACCAGGCAATCGCTGTGCCCAGTTCCACCTGCATTCCGGCCCAATCTGCCAGCAGCGTGGTTTTTCCATATCCCGCCGGCGCGCATACCAAAAACAGATCGGCGCCCGGCTCGCGCGAGAGCTTGCCTAGCAAACGCTCACGCCGAATGGTTTTCGAGTGAGCCATGGGCGGTCGAAGTTTGGTGAGGATGAGGTCGCTGGGGGTGTTCTTCATGCCTATCAATATTTTACTCCGCAGACGAAGAAACAGCGCAGTGGTTCTTTGCGGCTCTCCAGGAATCAGCGCCGCAAGCCGAACAAACAGGCGGCGCTCGAAAAAGTGTTGGTACTGGAAATCTGGTGGAGTGAACATAACCATAAACATAACCTTTGATACATGCGCCGTTTTCTTGCCAGGGGTATGATCTTTGTAAGTTCAAAACCAATTATCTAAGGAAGGCTGTGACATGAACAACAAGAAATACCTGATTGCCTATGCTACGATGAGTGGATCGACCCGGGAGATTGCCGAAGAGATTGCCCGCGTGTTGAACAGCCAGTATCGGCAAGCGGACGTGTGCGCTTGCCGGTCGGTGGCAAGCCTGGAAGATTACGACGCTGTTATTCTGGGAACAGCGTTGTATATGTTTCACATTCATCACGACGCGGCGCGCTTCTTAAAGCGCCATCAAAAGCAACTGCCAAGCTTGCCAATTGCCGTGTTTGCCGGCGGCCCGTATGGCCCCAATTACGATGCAGATGCGGTTGAAGTGCGCAAGAACATAGATACTGAACTGGCGAAGTTCGCCTGGTTGCGCCCGGTGAGTGTTCAGCTTGTGGGAGGGCGCTTTGACCCGGCCCGTTTGCGGTTCCCCTATAACCTGATCCCGGCGATGAAGCAGGCGCCGCCCAGCGATTCGCGCAACTGGGAGGAGATACGCGCCTGGGCCAACAGCCTGACAAGTCCGTTCGAGAACTCTCTTCAGTCCCGACCGGTCTAAGGGGCATAGTTACTCGTATTATGGACAGCTAAGATACGGGTGTTGACCAGGCTGATTGACTGTTGGCGGCGGTTCAATGGCGACCACTACCTTACCTCTCGGCACATCGAAAGGGATGTGCAGTTCTAGCCCGGCGGATGCACTACGGGTATCCGGGAGACGGCGCATGAACCGGAATGCCAGGGTCGTCTCCACATCGCGGAAAGAGAGCGCATTCAACTCA
>JAEXTI010000281.1 GCA_023406965.1 Chloroflexota bacterium | reverse complement strand
CGCGCAATACGGTGGTGCGCTTGCGCCAGTTGATGGAAAGTGAGGAGTACCAAAAGCTAAAATCGCCTTTGGCGATTGTGCTGGGGCGAGATGTATCGGGGCATCCGGTGGTGGCAGACCTGGGGCGAATGCCGCACCTGCTGATCGCTGGAACAACCGGCTCGGGAAAGTCGGTGCTGATTGCTGCGCTGGTGAGTTGCCTGGCGGTGAACAACACACCCGAGAAGCTGCGCATGGCCCTGCTGGACCCGAAGATGGTGGAGTTGACCCGTTTCAACGGGCTGCCGCATCTGTTCGGGCAAGTTGAAACGCAGCAAGAGCGCATGTTAGGCGTATTAAAGTGGGCCCTGGCTGAAATGGATCACCGCTACCGCTTGCTGGAAGATGCCCGCACGCGCGACGTTGCAACCTACAACCGGCGGATGGAAAAACGCGGCCAGCCAACACTGCCGCGCATTGTGGTGTTGATTGACGAATTGGCCGATTTGATGATGTCGGCCCCAGACCAGACGGAGCACAGCCTGGTGCGCCTGGCACAGATGGCTCGCGCGGTGGGCATCCACCTGGTGGTGGCCACGCAGCGGCCCAGCACCGACGTGGTGACGGGCTTGATCAAGGCGAACTTCCCAGCGCGGGTGGCTTTTACCGTGGCTTCATCCATCGATTCGCGGGTGATTTTGGACACCAATGGGGCTGAGAATTTGCTGGGCAAAGGCGATATGCTCTTCCTCAATCCCGAGGTGGGCTCACCACTGCGCTCGCAGGGTGTGCTGGTGGCCGATCCCGAGGTGGACCGGGTGATCGAGTTTTGGGCCAAGACCAAACAAGAGCAAGCGCAAGAGGCGGCTCCGTGGGAGGACATGATCGAGCGCCCCGGCGAAGAAGGTGGCGATGCGTTGGTGCAGCAAGCTATTGACGTGGTTACCCAGGCACAACGCGCCAGCGCCTCCATGCTGCAACGCAGGCTGCGCATTGGTTATCCGCGGGCGGCGCGCCTGATTGACCAACTGGAAGAGATGGGCATTGTGGGGCCTTCGATGGGCAGCGGCAAGGACCGTGAGGTGTTGGTGGGGGCGGAAGAAGATGAAGAAGATGAGTATGAGGATGGCGACGAAGATGCGCAGGAAGCGGCTTGACAGTTTGCCCTGCGTGGGATAGGATACCTTCTGTTTTTCCATCCGGTCGTTGCGGCGATCTCACAATGAGGTGAATAATTTGGAACAAACGGTTCCCAAAGAAACCATGACTTTTACCGATATGCTGCGTAAGCGATTTAAGTACCTGCTCGATCCATTCGCGCGAGCGTTGAACGGGATGGGGTTGATGCCCAACACGGTGACCATTCTGGGGCTGGTTGGGAATGCCATCGCGGCGGTTTTGCTGGGGATGGGGCACATTACCGCCGGTGGGATTATCGTCCTGCTGATGGGGCCGATCGATGCACTGGACGGAGCCATGGCGCGCCTGCGCGGCGAATCCTCGGACTTCGGCGCTTTTGTCGATTCTGTGACCGATCGCTATTCTGAGCTGGTAATTTTGGGTGGTTTGCTGGTGTACTACTTGCGCACCGAGAACTGGCTGGGCAGCTTGCTCATCTACCTGGCTGCGGCAGGGTCGGTGCTGGTTTCTTATATACGGGCGCGCGGACAATCGTTGAACCTGGATACCAAGGTGGGTTTGCTCACACGGGTAGAGCGGTTCCTGGTGCTGGCACCCTGTTTGATCATCAATCAGCCTATGATTGCGATGTGGATCCTGGCTGTGTTGACCAATGTGACTGCTTTGCAGCGCATCGCCGATGTGCGCCGGCAGGCTTACGCTCAAAACCGGATTGCGAAGAAGAACCCGCCCGCCGGAAGATAAACGACAGAAAAAAACTCGATCAGGAGAAGAAACATGCCTTACCCGCCCTCTGGAATTGATCTGGGATTCATCTATGTCCGCTTCTACGGCATCATCATTGTGCTGGGGGCGCTGGCGGCCACCTGGCTGGCCAGCCGCGAAGTAAAACGTAGCGGTCAAAACCCCGAAACAGCCTGGGACCTCATGCCCTGGGCCTTGATTGGCGGCATCATAGGAGCGCGTTTGTGGCATGTGTTCACGCCGACTGCATCGAATATGGCCGCTGGATTAACCACGGCCTGGTACCTGGCTCATCCGCTGGATATTTTGAATATTCCTAAGGGCGGGCTGGGCATTCCCGGCGGCGTGATTGGCGGGTTCCTGGCAGTATGGATCTACACGCGAAAGTACAAACTGCCTTTGGGCGTTTGGGCCGATGCGGTTGCCCCCGGGCTGCTGCTGGCTCAGGCTGTTGGGCGGTGGGGAAACTTCTTTAACCAGGAAGTGTATGGTTCGCCGACCGATTTGCCCTGGAAGTTGTTCATTGAACCGGCTTATCGCCTGGCGCAATTCCAATCGGTAGAATATTACCACCCGCTGTTCCTGTATGAAGCGCTGTTGAACATATTGGGCATGGGCCTGATCTTGTGGGTGGGGCGGAAATTCTTCAACCAGTTGAAGCAATGGGATCTGTTCCTGCTGTACCTGGTGATTTATCCGACCATTCGTTTCTTCCTTGAGTTCCTGCGCCTGGATACTTCTCCGGTGGGTACTGTTAACATCAACCAGACCATCATGGCTTGCGTGGCGGTTGCCGCCATCGTGACGCTGTTCATCCGGCACTGGCGCAAAGCTGAGTAACAATTCAGTTGCAGATAAAAAAAAAACGAATATGAGGCGTATGCGGGCGCAAAACGCCCGCATACGCCTCATATTCGGATATGTTCATCCATCGCTGCAAATCTGATAACAATTTGTAATGAAATTTTGCTCTGTTTGAGTTTATGATTGGTTGGAAGGATTGGGCGAGCGCAGCAGTCCTGGCTCGCCTTTTTATTTAAAATTGGAGTGTTTAATGATCGAAGCTGAAGGATTGACCAAGTATTTTGACGACTTCCTGGCCGTCGATCACATCGACCTCAAGGTGCCCCAGGGGCAGGTGCTGGCGCTGCTGGGTAAGAATGGCGCTGGAAAAACCACCACCGTGCGCATGTTGACTTCTATTCTACGTCCCAGCGCGGGGTGGGCCAAGGTGGCGGGTTTTGACGTGGTGGAAGACGCCGCCAAAGTTCGCGGAGCGGTGGGAGTGTTGACCGAGCATCATGGCCTGTATGCGCGGATGAATTCGGTTGAATACCTGGAGTTTTTTGGCAACCTTTATCGGATGAAATCGGCAGCCGCTCGCAAACGGGGCGATGAACTCCTGGAGATGTTCGGGCTGGCCTCGGCACGCAAGAAGCGTTTGGGCGAGTATTCCAAAGGCATGCGCCAGAAGCTAGCGCTGGTGCGAGCTTTGCTGCATGACCCGGCTGTGCTGCTGCTGGACGAACCGACTTCGGCGATGGACCCTGAGAGCGCGCGCCTGGTCCGCGACGCTATTTTGACGCTGCGCTCGAGCGGGCGGACGATTTTACTGTGTACGCATAACCTGGCGGAAGGCGAGGAGCTGGCCGACCAGGTGGCGATCATCCAAAATGGGCGGATCATTTTGCACAACACGCTGGAAAACGTCAAAAAGACACTGCTTGGCCCGGCAGAATACGAGGCGCGCCTGGCGGGCCGTTTGAATGGCTGGCAGCCTAATTTGCCGTCCGGGGTGACCCTGCAAGAGCGAGGTGAAAACTGGCTGCGCTTCCGCGTGGAAGACCCCCAAACGGCGAATCCCGTATTGCTGCGCTGCCTGATTGAGCAAAACTTAGAGGTGGTGACCTTTCAGGAAATTGAGCGCAGCCTGGAAATGGTGTTCCTGGGAGCTGTCCGCCAGGGCGAGGAGGTGCAGTCATGATCTCAGCTTTATACCCTGCCTGGATTGTGGCGCGCCGGGAAGTGCGCGATCAGTTCCGCGATTGGCGCATCATTTTCCCGATTTTGGGTTTGACCCTGGTGTTTCCGTTCATCATGAATTGGACCGCCCGGCAAATGCTGGATTTCACCGCCGATTACGGGGCGACCATCATCGCTGACCGCATGGTGCCCTTCTTGTTGATGATTGTTGGTTTCTTCCCCATTTCCGTTTCATTGGTGATCGCGTTGGAGTCGTTTGTGGGCGAGAAAGAACGCAGCAGTATCGAGCCCTTGCTGAATACTCCGATGCAAGATTGGCAGCTTTATTTGGGCAAGCTGGTTTCATCCACCATCCCCTTACTATTTTCGAGCTACCTGGGGATGGGGGTGTACCTGGCGGGGCTGGTAATGAATAAGGTGGTTCTGCCGGAGTTTGAGATTCTGGTCCAGGTGTTCGTGCTGACTACTGTTCAGGCGCTGATGATGGTTGCCGGAGCGGTGGTTGTTTCTACACAGGCAACCTCGGTGCGCGCGGCCAACCTGCTGTCAAGCTTTATCGTGATCCCCTCGGCTTTCCTGATCCAATGGGAAAGCCTGACGATGTTCTGGGGAGACAACAACACCCTTTGGTGGGTGGTGGCAACCGTGGTAGTGGTGACCATTCTGCTGGTGCGAGTGGGTGTAGCCCACTTTCAGCGGGAAGAATTGCTGGGGAATGAAATCGATGTGCTCAAGGTACGCTGGATGTGGCGCGTCTTTGTACGCGCTTTCCGGGGTGAAGCTCAATCGGTGGGTGAATGGTACCGGCGGATTGTGGGAGCCACGTTGAAACGGCTGGCGCTGCCGCTTGTGATTACGCTGCTGGTGCTTGTGGTTGGAACCGTGATCGGAAGCAACATGGTTGAGCGCTTCCCGATGTTGATATCTGCAGAGCAAATTGATAACCTGGACGAGAATTTAACCCAACTGCTGTCTGTCAACACCGTTTTTTCGGCGGGAGCCATTCCACTGATTTTCTGGCAGAACTTCCGCGTGCTGCTGCTGGCTTTAATCGTGGGCATATTTAGCTTTGGCGTGTTGGGTGTATTGCCGATAATGGCCACGATGGCGGTGGGGGGGTACCTGGTGACGCTGTTATCGATGAACGGTATTCCGGTGTTCGACGTGCTGATGATCCTACTGCCCCATGGGGTTGTTGAAATCCCGGCGGCGGTGCTGGCGACGGCGGCGGTGTTGCAGATGGGTGCGGTGCTGGCGACGCCCACGCCTGGGAAAACCTTCGGCGAGGTGTGGCTGGAAGCGCTGGCTGATTGGGCCAAAGTGATGGTTGGAATTGTTATCCCGATGCTGGTGGTGGCCGCACTGATTGAGGTGCTGGTGACACCGCGGATCGCCTTGATGGTTTTCGGGTAAGAAAACTGCTCGAAAGGCAATAATCAAAGCGATGGGGGTGCAAAAGCACCCCTCATCGCTTTAAATGGAGCGTTTTTGGATTAGAAGTTTACCATCCGGCCAGAAAATCTTCCCACTCGCGGTTTTCGTACAGGTGGCGGCCAAAGATGTAATGAGCCGAACTGGGCGGTTCAACCGGGGGGTGGAGCAGGCTCATGCCGGAATCTTCCAGGCGGCGCCCACCTTTGCGGTGATTGCAGGCCGGGCATGCTGCGACCACATTATTCCATACGTGCTGCCCGCCGAGATGGCGTGGAATGACGTGATCGATGGTCAGGTCGGGGGTGTGTTTTCCGCAGTACTGGCAGGCGAACCCGTCGCGTCGGAAGATTTCACGGCGCGTTAGTTTGAGCTGCGGCCGGGGGCGTGAGACCATCTTTTGGAGGCGAATGA
>JAEXTI010000186.1 GCA_023406965.1 Chloroflexota bacterium | reverse complement strand
TGTGGGTGGGGCGGAAGAGGCGGTTGGGCTGAAGCTCTCCCTCAGGACGTGGAAGGCAAATGACTTACACGATTACAACCATTCTTAACCAGTCGTTCACCTGTGAGTGCATTGGCTGTGACATTGCCTCGGGCAGGATTGTTCCGCCCGGCGGGGTGATCGCCGAGACGGAACATTTCATCTTGCATCAAGACCCCGAAGTTCCCATCCGGGCGTTTTTCATTGTGGCTTCAAAAGCGCACATCCAATCGATGGATCAGATGAGTGCCGCCGAAGCGCGGGAATGTTTTGATTTGGTTTATCAGGCGCGAAAGATCCAATCACAGCTCGGCGGTATTTCTGAGGTGTTGGTCATCCAAGAGGAACGCTCGGAGCACTTTCACCTGTGGTTGCTGCCTCGCTACACCTGGATGGATGAACTGTTCACCAACTCGCTGACCACCGTGCGCGAAATGTTGAAATATGCCCGGGAACATCGTCGCAGCGAGGATGACATTAAGAAAATACTGGAAACGGTCAAGCGGAGCCGGGAGCTTTGGACTCTGGCTTGAGGTCGGGAGCCAAACGTAGAATCTCGGCGACCAACTCATCTTCTGACATTTTGTTGCGCCCTTGAATGCCCAACTGAGCCGCGATCTTCTGCACCTGGGCATGAGAATGCTGCTGTTTGAACAGCCGCACGGGGTTGTAAAAGGTCGTCTGCCACGCTTCCAGCGAGGATAACCCCTGGGTGCTGCCGGGGCCGTTGGCGAGATTTTCGATCAGTTCACGGACCTGCTCGTCTGTGCCCTGGATAACATTTTTTGCCACCGACATGCGAGCGATGCCTTGGTTGACATGAAATTGGTGAATGAGCCAGTCGATGAGCAGCATTTTGTCTTGCGGATTTCTCGCTTTTGGGAAGCGTTCGAGGTAATTTTCAAACAGATCGGTGACCGAGCCGGGCAGTAGACTCTTGCCGGTGTAGCTATCGTAGAACTCGCCGCAAGTAACCTGCCAGCCGCATTGCTCGCACTTCAACATCAAGTTCTTGGCTCGTGAACCCATGCGATAAGGCTGGGGTACGGGCGCGTCGCACTGACGGCACTTGATCCGCCCAAAGGTTTGCGCTTCGCGCACTTCGAACATATCCAGAACACGCGCATGGATGGCAAAGTGAACTCTGTCAAGCAACTCTTCATCGAGTCTCCCCTGCGCATCGCTTTCGTATAGGCGTTGGATATCTTTGCGGGAGACGCGTTCGGCCCAATGGAATTTTGCTGGATCTGTCATAATATCTTTTATGCGGTTGCTTTCAGGCTGAAGGTAGCGGGGTACAGATAGCGTTCTTCATCCTCGCAGTAGGATGAGTAACCGTTGTAGAAATACTGTGGATGCTCATGAAGAAACTCAATGTGCATCCCAACGTCGCAAAATGCGGTGACGATTTCGCCCAACGTCCAGTGCCATTCGTAGGATTTCCCGGGCACGAGCAAGGTCGCGTCGGTGTAATCGCCCATGCCGTTGTACTGCCAGGGCTCTTTGCGGAAGTAATCGCCCTGGATGACGTTGGTGTTGTCGCCCTGCTCGCCATCTTCATCCAGCAAGACACTGCGGATGGGATGCCCGTCCAGGATGTAAAAGAAGCCACCGTCTTTGAGCAGATGGCGAACGGTTTGGGCGTAGCGGCGGATATCGGGCAGCCAGCACAGGACCCCGGTGGAGGAAAAAGCGATGTCGAATTTCTCATCCACCTTGTCCATCACATCCAATATATCTGCTTCGATGAAGCGCGCATCCATGTTCATGCGGGCGGCGAGCTGGCGGGCATATTGGATTGCTTCGGGCGAGATGTCGATGCCGGTGACCTGCGCGCCCAGCAGCGCCCAGGAGAGCGTATCGGTGCCGATATGGCAGAGCAGGTGGACCAGGGATTTGCCCTGTACGTCGCCGACCTCGCTGCGGATCACTTCGTTGAGCAAGGGCGCGCCGGAAACCAGCTTATCGATGTGGTAGTTCTTGGTGTGGGTAGCTACCAGCCCGTCCCAACCCTGCCGGTTGGATTGAGTCATTTCATGCTGAGGGTTCATCAGGTTTCCCTTCTTCGCTCGTGGCTTGCGGCGTGCTCTTCCGTTTATGGAAGATCAGCCGGATCGGGTCTTTGAGATATTTGACGTAAATCTCGGTGCCGGGTGTGGCCCGGCTGAGATTGGCTTCACGCACAGGGATGATCATCTCGGCGCGGAAGGGCGGCTCGTCTTTGGGCTGCACTTCCAGCCAGGCGCGGAAGGTGTGGATTTTCTCTTTGCGCAGTGCCATGACTCCAATGGGGGCCAGCTTGAGGGTGACAGCGGGGGCGATGGGCGCGCGGGCGAACTGCAGGGTGGTGCGAATGGAGGGGATGAAGTAGTTCAGGTTGATGCCGGCAAAGCCGATCATCACCAGGGCCAGGATGGGGTGGATTTGTCCTGCCAGACCGGTAACCACGCCGCTCACCAGCAGCACCAGCCAGGCGGCCACCAGGACCCAACCGAGCCCGGTGAGTTGCTGCCCGCGCGCGGTGTAAGCGGTGAGCTGGCTGGCGATCCCATCGATCGCCTCGACAGCGTCCTCTTCATTTGCACCGGTGAACGTGCGGTAATGCTCCAAGGCTGCGGATCGCTGACCGGCCATGAGCAGGCGCTTCACTTCGTCCAGTTCTTTTTCATCCAGCGTAGACTCTATCGAGACGCTGGTTTGTTCCTCCTCGGATTGCACGCGGATACTGGAGTTGCAATACAGGCAGATGGTCAGGCCGGGTTTCAAGTCGGCGGGCAAGGGGGCACCGCAGTTGGGGCAGTTGATCGATTCGAGCATGGTTTCACCTTTGCTTGGATCATTATTGAAAACGGAAGTACGTCGAAAAAATCCCATCGAAAGGGTGTATAATGTATTTTACAATACAATAGCGTTCAGACCAAAAGGAGTAGGCTGTACGGCGCGCTGATAGAGAAGGAGGAACAGGTGAAAGCCTCCGCAGCGGACCGCAGTCGAAGTCGTTTGGCGGGATCGTCGCAGAAAGCCTTTAGGTGAGTAGATCGGCGCGGGGTAGGCCCGTTACAGCCCAGCCCGGATGTTGGTCCGGGGGTGAGTGTGCCCGCGGCAGTTGCGGGTGAA
>JAEXTI010000001.1 GCA_023406965.1 Chloroflexota bacterium | reverse complement strand
TCGCCGGCGTGGCTCGCGCCAGACGGCCTTTCAAATCCTTGCCGCCCAATCAACAGAAGCCCTGGCAGATGGCTCACCGTTACTGTGGGACAGCGGCAGGATAGAATCCGATCAGTCGATCCATGTGTCTTATGAAGGCCCAAATCTCCAATCAACCCAACGCGTTTTTTGGAAGGTGCGTGTGTGGGATGAAGTGGGAGAAATGGCCGAAAGTGAGCCCGCCTGGTGGGAAATGGGCCTACTCCACCAGGCCGATTGGCAGGCTCAGTGGATCGGCGCGCCTTTTTGGGGCGGGCCGCGCACCTCCAGCCCTGCGCCCTTCCTGCGCACAGAGTTCAACCTACCCAAACCCGTTGCCTCGGCTCGCCTGTATGCCACCGCCATCGGCCTGTACGAAGCCCACCTGAACGGGATCAAAGTCGGCGATGACCTCCTCACCCCCGGCTGGACCCATTATTTCAAGCACATCCAATACCAGGTGTATGATGTGACCAGCCTCCTCCGTGCCGGAGCGAATGCCTTCGGCGCCGTTCTCGGAGACGGCTGGGGCGTGGGCCACATCGCCTGGCTGGGCCGCCAACACTACGCCGACCGCCCGCAATTCCTGGCGCAACTCATCGTCACCTACGCAAACGGCAGTAGTGAAATCATCGCCACCGGCCCCCAGTGGAAAGTAACCCAAGGTCCCATTCTGGAGTCGGACATGCTCATGGGCGAGAGCTACGATGCTCGCAGGGAGCTGACCGGCTGGGACCAACCCGGCTACGTCTCTACCAACTGGTGGCCCGTTGAAGTCTTTACTGAAAACGGCGCGGCTCTCGTGGCAACCAACGGCCCGCTCGTCAAACGCCAGGAATCCATCCGCCCAGTGCAAATTACGCCGGTTCCCAAAATGCTCAAACCGCGTTGGATTTTTGACTTGGGTCAGAACATGGTAGGCTGGGTGCGCCTGGTCATGCAGGGTGAAAAGGGCTCCACCATCACCCTGCGCTTTGCCGAAGTGCTCAACCCCGACGGCACCCTCTATACCACCAACCTGCGCACTGCCCGCAGCACCGACCATTACACGTTGAAGGGCGACGGAGAGGAGATTTGGGAGCCGCGTTTCACCTTCCACGGATTCTGCTATGTCGAATTAGCCGGCTACACCGGCACTCCTACCCCCGAAACCCTCACCGGCATTGTCATTCACTCCGAACTCGAACCCATCGGAACCTTTGAATGTTCCGACCCACTCCTCAACCAGCTCCAGCACAATATCCTTTGGGGTCAAAAAGGTAATTTCGTCGATGTGCCCACCGACTGCCCGCAGCGGGATGAGCGCCTGGGCTGGACCGGGGATGCCCAGGTGTTTGCCCGTACCGCGGCTTTCAACTTGAATGTTGCCGGGTTCTTCACCAAGTGGGCTCGCGATATGGCCGACTCGCAATATCTTGACGGAGTCTACCCTTCGGTGGCTCCCGACCTGGCCGCCTGGACCATCCGTGAGGGCGGCCCAGCTTGGGCCGACGCCGGCATCATCTGCCCCTGGACCATCTACCAGTGCTACGGTGACCTGCGCCTTTTGGAAGAGCAGTATGACTCAATGCAGCGCTTCATCGAGTTTCTTGCCCAAACCAGCCGCGACGGACTACGCTGCTACCCCGATTACCCTGGCTGGCATGGCAACGGTGACTGGCTGGCCCTGGACGGTAGCGATGGGCGCGAAGGCGGCACTTCCAAAGAATTGATCGGTACCGCCTTCTATGCCCACAGTGCCGCCATAATGGCCCGCATTGCCCGCCTGCTGGGCAAAGAAGCCGATGCGCTTCGCTACCAGGCTTTTTCTAACGAAGCATGTTTGGCCTTCAACCACCGCTTTGTCCACCCCAACGGAACGATTGCAGGCGGGACGCAAACCTCCTACGTCCTGGCCTTGGAGTTTGAATTGTTGCCCCCCGAACTGCGCCCCCGGGCTGCCGCCGAATTGGTCCGCAGCATCCGCGAGCGCGGCGACCACCTCAGCACCGGGTTCGTGGGCACCCCCTACATCAACTGGGTGCTAAGTAACACCGGTCACCTGGATGCCGCCTACACGCTGCTCAAGCAAACCACCTGGCCCTCCTGGCTCTATTCCGTCACCCAGAGCGCCACAACCATCTGGGAGCGCTGGGACGGCTGGACTCATGACAAGGGTTTTCAAGACCCCAAAATGAACTCGTTCAATCACTACGCCTACGGTGCCATTGGCGCGTGGATGTACGCCGTCATTGGCGGGATCGATCTCGACCCTGAACAGCCCGGCTACAAGCACATCCGCATGCGCCCGCGCCCCGGCGGCGGTCTGACCTGGGCCACTGCTGAACTTAAGTCACCTTATGGCCTCATACGCAGCGCCTGGAAGATCGAGCAAGGCTACTTTGACTGGCAAATTACTGTTCCCCCCAACGCCACCGCTACCATCTCGATTCCCACCAGGGATGTTTCAGGTGTGACTGAGGGAAGGCAGCCCGCAACCCATGTGCCGGGGGTCACCTTCTTGCAACTCGAGGATGGCTGTGCAGTCTTCAAGCTCGTCTCCGGCGATTACCACTTTCTCAGCAACTTTACACAGGGCGCACCATGAATCTGTCCGACATCCACATCCGGGATCCATTTGTTTTGCCCGTTCCATCCGAGGGGCGCTATTATCTCTACGGCACGATGGGCCAGTACACCTGGGGCGATACCGCAGTCGGCTTCGACTGTTACACCAGCGCCGACCTGGAAACCTGGGAAGGCCCCTTTTCCGTCTTTCGTCCGCCGGAGGGCTTCTGGGCCGACCGCAATTTTTGGGCCCCCGAAGTCCATGCCTACGCCGGGCGATATTACATGTTTGCCAGCTTCAAAGCCCCCGGCGTCTGCCGCGGTACGCAAATCCTGGTGGCCGACTCTCCCCTCGGCCCCTTCTCCCCTCTGAGTGCCGGGCCGGTCACCCCACCCGATTGGGAGTGCCTGGACGGCACCCTGTTCGTCTCACCGGAAGGCCAGCCCTGGATCGTGTTCTGCCATGAATGGGTGCAGGTTGGGGATGGCCAAGTTTGTTCCCTTCCCCTTAGCAAAGATCTCAGCGCTCCAGCCGGTGATCCGATTCTGCTTTTCACTGCCTCGCAGGCCCCCTGGGCACAAGAGCTCAACTCCAAAGGTCGCCGTGGATATGTCACCGACGGGCCTTTCCTGCATCGCCTGCCCAATGGAGAACTCCTGCTGTTGTGGTCCAGCTTTGTGGCCGGTGATTATGCTATCGGGGTGGCCCGCTCGACCTCGGGGAATATCCTCGGTCCCTGGCAGCAGGATACCCAACCCCTTTATAGCGGCGATGGCGGGCACTGCATGACTTTCCGCGACTTTGCCGGAAATCTCTGGCTCAGCCTGCACCGCCCCAACGGCTTTCCCAACGAACGCCCGCTGATCCTGCCGCTAGATGAGAGGAGACTGGTGTCGCGCTGATCCCACAAGACACCTGCAACCCCTCAAAAATTCAGAAAGAGAGTGATTTTAATATCCAGGTGGGCCATTTTTGTTTTGATTACCCCGCCGGGATATTTTTCTGGCACTGCTGCCATTCTGGGTCACGGTCGTAGCCCAACTTATTAAACAACGCTTGCATCGGCGCATTGGTAACAGCCGTGCAGGTCTTAAGCATCTGGTAACCATGCTCTCTACCATAGGTAATTCCGCGCAACTGCATCGCCAACCCAATGCCAAGTTGACGGTATTTCCGGCGAACTCCCAACAACCCGCCCATTAACACATTGCTGCCCCGATCTGCACTTAACTCGCGCAAGCCGACATATTCATCTCCGCGCAAAGTGATGAAGTAAGCATCCGGTAGTGTGGTCGGATCCTGTAGTCCCCAGGTGAGCCACTCTTCGAAGCTGGGCAGTTCAATTTCATTTTCTTCCTGGGGAACATCCGCTGTACATTCCCAATACAGCTCAAAAATTTTTTGGTCACGTTGTGGATCAGACTCTAGCTCGCGCAGGGTTTTAATGACAAATCCCTGTTCACGGAGTTTCGCCTCCAGTCCAGCATAGGAACTGGGGTCAAAGCTCGCAATATTCAGGTGGACGGGCGTCTCACGAAAAACCTCGAGAAATCCTCGCTTTTGCAGAAAGGCAAATCCCTGGGGCAGGTTGGCAAAAGCATTGGCGCGCAATACGCGCGGGTCGAACTCCCTCAAAGCATCCATCACCCGATCGTACATGGCTGTGCCAATTCCCCTGCCCTGATAATCAGGATAGATTTCCACATTGATGTAGAAACGCTGAGGGTGATAATCACTCAGGCTCTGTCCGTAGGAGGCAAAGCCAACCGCTTTACCATCCTCTTCGGCAATCCAGCGCCGAAATTTGCACTTGGGATTGCGATTTTTATCAGCTTCAGCCCAGGTTTCGGGAGTGCGCGGCCATTCCGGCCAAACAATCTTCTGGCTGGCGTGAATTTCCACCAGTGCAGGATAATCCGCTAGGGTAAAATCTCGAATTTTCATCGCTTTCCTTTTTACGAGTGGGACACAAACCGATTGTAACCGAGCGAACTATCCAATCTGAATGCTAAACAAACTGAGATGGCTTGCGCCGCATCCCATTGGGGTTCGATACAAATAACGGGCGATCAAGGTTCAGGCAAATTTTCCAAAATGACAGGCTCTTGCATGGAAACTGCGAGCTTCGGTTGCACCAGCTTGTTATAATACTCAATCTTGTGGTTGATCGCTTCCAGGTTGTGGTTCAATTCTTCCAACTGCCGCAGGATGGCCTCGCGGTGCTCAATCAGCATTTGCCGCCGCACGCCGATAGAACTGTCCCCTGCTGCGCACCACTGGATGTAAGTGCCGATTTGTTTAATGGGCATTCCCGTGTTTTTCAGGCAGGAGATCAACCCCAACCACTCCATGTCGCCCTCGGTGAACACGCGATTGCCGGACTTGTCCCGGCTCACAAAGGGCAGCAGTCCTTCTTTGTCGTAATACCGCAAGGTATGAGCGGTCACATTCATCTTTTCGGCAGCCTGTTTAATCGTGTAGGTCATGATCCACTCTCCACTCTGGGCATGTTTTCATCCCCTAGAGTGTACTCGAACGTTACCGGAAAGGGAAGGATTGGGCAGCTCGACCTGACAATTTTATCGAATTGCCGCCAATACCCTTGACTTAGAGTGAACTCTAAGGTTTAGACTAAGCTCTCAGTGATTTCTGACCGTTGATTTCCGAAAACTGTTCACCCAAAAACATATCGACAACAATCGAAGAAGGAGTTCGCAATGCAATACCGCAAATTTGGAAAATTAGATGTGCAAGTTTCTGCGCTGGGATTTGGTTGTATGCGCCTGCCCACGCTGGAAGGCAAAAGTGGCAACATCGACCTGCCCGAAGCCATCCGCATGATCCGCTATGCTATCGACCAGGGCGTGAATTATATCGACACAGCCTACGGCTATCATGAGAAAATGAGCGAAGTCGCCGTTGGCAAAGCCCTTCAAGATGGCTATCGTGAGAAGGTCAACCTGGCTACCAAGCAGCCCGTCTGGCTGGTCAACGAAAGCGCCGACTTCGACAAACTGCTCAACGAACAACTCGAAAAACTGCAAACCGACCACGTCGATTTTTACCTGATGCACGCCCTCAACCGCGACTCCTGGCAGAAAAAGGTTCTCGACTTTGACCTGCTCAGCCGCGCCGAAGCCGCCAAAGCCGACGGTCGCATCCGTCACATCGGTTTCTCCTTCCACGACGACCTGGAAACTTTCAAGCAAATCGTCGACGGTTACGATCACTGGGATTTCTGCCAGATCCAATACAACTACATGGACATCGAAAACCAGGCCGGCACCGAAGGCTTGCAGTACGCAGCGGCCAAAGGTCTGGGCGTCGTAATCATGGAGCCGCTCCTGGGCGGCAAGCTGGCCCGCGACATCCCTGCCATCAACCCGCTGTGGGATTCGGCAACCGTGAAGCGCACCCCCGCAGAATGGGCCTTGCAGTGGCTGTGGAACCAGCCCGAGGTCTCCGTCATCCTCAGCGGCATGAGCACCATGCAGCAAGTGGAGCAAAACCTCGCCTCAGCCGCCGCGTCCAGCGTTGGATCCATGTCGGCTGCGGAGTTGGACCTCATCGCCAAAGTGCGCGAGGAAATCCAAAAACTCAGCCCCATCCCCTGCACCAGTTGCGAATACTGCCTGCCCTGCCCCAACGGCGTGCTCATCCCGCGCAACTTCGCCGTTTATAACGAAGCCGCTATGTATGGAGACCTGGATGGCTCGCGCAATGCGTACAAATACTGGATCAGCGACGAAGGTAAAGCCGCCCAGTGCATCCAGTGCCAGGAATGCGAACCCAAGTGCCCGCAGCATATTCCCATCAGCGATTGGATGCCCGTGATCGAAGAAGTCCTCGGCCTGGGCCGCCCTTTCGTCATGAAACCCTAACAACCAGAACGAACAATTTCTCTCCTATAAATTCAAAGAGCAGAAGGGACCTACCCTTCTGCTCTTTTCAAAGGAGGGAGAAGATGCCTCAATTATCCGTTTTTGTTTTTGTTATACACATCGAAGAACACCGCCAATAACAGCACCATGCCCTTAATCACCTGCTGCCAATCGATGTTGACGCCCAAAATAGACATACCATTGTTCATCACACCCATAATGAACGCCCCAACAACCGCGCCAATCACCGTGCCGATACCGCCGCTGGCCGAAGCGCCACCAATGTAGCAAGCCGCGATCACGTCCAACTCAAAACCGTTGCCAGCTTTTGGCGTGGCCGAATTTAACCGCGCCGCAAAGACCATGCCTGCCAGCGCTGAGAGCAAGCCCATGTTGACGAAGGTCAAGAACAGCAGCCGAGGTGTGTTGACGCCCGACAACTTGGCAGCCTTTTCGTTCCCGCCCATCGCATAAATCCGGCGTCCGAGTACGGTTTGGTCCGCAATAAAGGTGTAGATAGCAATCAAAACCATCATCAAAATCAACACATTCGGCAAGCCTTTGTAGGATGCCATCAGAATGCACAATCCCATGATTGCCCCGGTGATCAGCACATTCTTGCCAATGAACAGGGGCATCGGGGATACTTCAAAATCGTATTTGCGGTTATTCTTCCGGCTGCGAATATCCAGGAAGATCAATGCTACGGATAGGATCGCGCCGAGAACCACCGAAGTTACGTGGAAGCCGGGATAGTTGAAAAAGTCGGGGATGAACCCGGCGGCAATCTTCTGGAATTCGGCAGGGAAGGGCCCCACCGATTCGCCGCCCAGCAAGGCCAGCGTCAAGCCGCGGAAGATTAACATGCCCGCCAGGGTCACGATAAAAGGTGGAATTTTCTGATATGCAACCCAGAACCCCTGCCAGACCCCAATCAAACCGCCAATTCCCAGGCTGATCAAGATGGTCAGATACACATTGAAATCGTAACGGACGATCAGCACGGCTGCCACCGCGCCGATGAACCCCGCCACCGATCCTACCGACAGGTCTACCCACCCCGTGATGATGATCAGCAGCATGCCAACCGCCATGATGATAATATAGCTGTTCTGCAGCAGCAGGTTGGTCAAGTTGACCGGTTTCATCAAGGTGCCCTTCGTCAAAACCTGGAAGAACACCATGATGACGATCAGGGCAATTAACATACCGTATTCACGGATATTATTTTTAAAGAGCTCTTTCACGGTTTTCATTAAGCCACCACCTCTTCTTGAGACATGATGCATTTCATAATCTTTTCTTGCGATGCTTCTTTGGCGGGCATTTCGCCCACGATTTTCCCCTCACTCATGACGTAGATCCGATCGCAGATACCCAAAATCTCCGGCAACTCTGAGGAAATCAAAATGATCGACTTGCCTTCGGTGACCAACCGGTTGATAATTGTGTAAATCTCATACTTGGCGCCCACATCAATCCCACGGGTAGGCTCGTCCAAGATGAGCACTTCCGGATTGGCAAACAACCACTTGCTCAGAACCACTTTCTGCTGGTTGCCACCCGATAGGTTCAAGGTTTTCTGCAAGATGCTGGAGCACTTAATGTTCAACTTGCCCCGGTAATCCTGCGTATTGCGCAATTCTTTGCGCTGGTTGATCACCAAACCCTCGGTCACATCGCCGAGATTTGCCAGGGTAATGTTATTCTTAATATCCTGAATGAGAACCAGACCGTAGGTCTTACGGTCCTCGGTCGCATAAGCCACCCCGTTCTTAATAGCCCGCGAGATGGTGGATACATCGATGGGTTTTCCGTTCTTTTTCACCGTGCCGCGGATATTGCGGCCATAAGCCCGACCAAAAATGCTCATAGCCAGCTCGGTGCGACCCGAACCCATCAACCCCGCCAATCCAACCACTTCGCCCTTGCGCACGGTCAGGTTGATGTTATCGCACACTTTCCGCCCAGGGTGAATGGGGTGCTCCACATTCCAGTTAATCACCTCAAAGACCACCTCGCCGATGTTCGGTTCGCGCGGCGGGAAACGGTGAGTCAAATCTCGCCCAACCATCCCCCGAATAATTCGATCTTCGGTTATTTTGTCCTTGTGGCAATCCAGCGTCTCGATCGTCGCGCCGTCGCGCAAAATGGTGATGGAGTCCGCCACCTGCGACACTTCGCTGATTTTGTGAGAAATCAAGACCGAAGAAATTCCGTTCGCTTTCAATTGCAGCAGCAAGGCCAGCAAGGCCTGACTGTCGTTCTCGTTCAAGCTGGCGGTCGGTTCATCCAGAA
>JAEXTI010000578.1 GCA_023406965.1 Chloroflexota bacterium | reverse complement strand
TTCTCGCCGGTGGCTTCCTGCACATACTTGTCATCCCCCACCTTGACGGCGATATACAGGTTATTGTTGTCCCAACCCACGTAGTAGGACAAACCCGAATCGGCCTCGTCCACCCGGTTGCTCTTGCCATAAACCACATTGCGGGCCGGGTACTCCTTGCCCTTCCCCTTCCACTCCGCCCAATCTCCATCGATGGTCGGCGTGAAATTCGCCGCCTCTACGCTCACCGATGTGCGATACGGCGGGCGCGTGGCAGTCGGTGGCTGCGAGGTCGCCGAGGGCACTGCGGTAGGCGGCGGATTCGTCGGCGCAACTGCCTGGGTGTTGGTCGGAACCGCCGCCTGGCTGGTCGCCCTCGCTGTGGGCGGCTGCGGCTGGGGTGTTTTCGTCGCCGGGATCGCCGAGGCCGTGGCATACAGGGCCGTCAGCGTTTGTTCCAACGGTGGAATAGACGGCTCTTCCGGCGCGGTGGGCAGGTTGCACGAAGAAAGCAGTAAAACCGCCACCAGTATCAACCCAAATACCTTACTTTTCTTCATCCTTCTCCTCCATTTACTGCCGGTTCATCTTGCCGGCTTTTCAACCCTGATATCCTACCCGATCACTTCCGCGAAATATCCATCAAGCCAGTACATTTATCATAACACGCCCGTCAACATCAGGTTATAATTTGATTCATATGGAACCTGTAATGGACGCAAAACCAACCTCGCTCACCACCGGCTCTATGGCTGATCTTGAAGTGCGCTTTGTCGCTTTCAGCCTGCGCAACGACCATCTCCACGTATTACTGGCTCCTGCCGCTCTCCCTAACCTGTGGGAGATTCCCGGCGCTCCCTTCCAAGCCGACCTGTCCCTCGAAGATACCGCCGCCGGCCATCTGGAAGAACTCACCGGGCTGCGTGAAAGCTATCTGGAACAGCTTTACACCTACGGCGAGCCAGGGCGCTATCCGGGTGGGCAGAGCGTCTCAGTAGCCTACTTCGCCCTCATCCCAGCCGGAATGGCAGAGGCGCAGTCTCTTAACCAAGACGCTGCCCAGTCGCGTTGGTTCCCGGCAGATCAACTTCCATCCCTCACCGGCGATCATGCCGAAATCCTGGCCTATGCCATGCGCCGCCTGCGTTACAAGTTGGAATACAGCGCTGTTGGTTTCCAACTGCTGCCAGAAGCCTTCACGCTAAGTGAGTTGCAAAAAACGTACGAGATGATCCTCGGCGAAGACTTGGACAAGCGCAATTTCCGCCGCCGCATTTTGGAGGCGGATATCATCGAAGAAACCGATCAATTCCGCATAGGTGAAGGCCGCCCCGCCCGCCTGTTCCGCTACCGCGCCGATGCCGTCGCCGAGGTCAAGACCCGCCGGTTGTTTCCGTAACCGCAGAGCTTCTTACCTCATCCTTAAAACGAACACTGCCCAATACGCTCGCGTTGGGCAGTGTTCGTTTTAAGGGTTTCTGTTACTGCTCAGCCTTTCGGGAAAAGCACCCCTCTTCTACCAGGGCCTGAGTAGTTACAGATTTCTAAAGAACATCCCGCCGGGTGAACAAAAACATTCCCAGCAGCCCCGTCACCGCTGCCCCCGCCAGGGCCCACAGCGTGATCGTTGTCACGTTGAACATGCCATCCATCACCGGCAGTACGCTGGCGGGCATGCTCCAGGGGAAATATTGCAGACCATTTTCTGAGCTCACCGCGGCCAGGTTGATCACTGAGGCCACCATTCCCGCGCCAAACGCCACCGCAATACTGCGGTACCGGTTGGCAATATAGGTGTGGATGGAAAGGATGAAGAGCGAAATGACAAAGGCTTTCGCACCCACCAACAACATCGGCAGCACAGGCACATCCAAGGATAAGTTCAAGTCAGGGCGCATCGAGCGGATCAGCAGCCCATTGAGAATGGTGAAAACCACCAAAACCAGGCTGGAAGCCGCGGTCAAACCGGCCCCTACCAACCACTTCGCCGCGTACACCGTCCAGCGCGGCAGCGGCATGGCAAACAGATGCTTCCAGGTCTTTTCACTATGCTCGACATTCGCCATCAGCGCGGTTTCTAAAGTAATGAATAACGGCAGCGCTAAGATCGCCCAAAAGGACAGGTGGTTACTGGTCAGCGCCATCCAGGTATCTTCCATACTTCCAAAGGTATTTTCCTGGTCCGATGCAATCATCAAATTGATAAAGCACACGACCGCCGGAGTCACCCACACCATTGCCACTGCCAGGGTGCGTCGCAACTTCAAAATTTCAGCGCTCAACGCGCGGATCAATGCGTTCATCTTTCTCTCCTATCCGACCACTTGATGAGTCAATGTCATAAATATATCTTCCAGCGACGGCTGCACTAACTCTAACTGATGCACATTGACACCTTCCTTGACCAACTGCCGGTTCACCAGGGCCGCGTCGGCTGGGCCGTTCACCTCCAGTTTCAATCGCCCGTTAGACCCAGGCAGCAACCGCCAGCCATTGCGGGTCACCAGCTCGCGGGCTTGCTCGGGGCGGTCACTGGCTAGCAGAAGGTACTGCTGGCGTTCAGCCTGAAGCTGGTTAAGCGAGCCCTCGAACAGCAGCTTGCCGCAATTCACAATACCAATATGCGTGGCGACCTGCTCCACCTCGCTCAACAAATGGCTGGAGAGAAACACGGTCATGCTCATCTTCTTGGGAAGGTTGGAGATTAACTCGCGCACGTCCAGAATGCCCTCCGGGTCCAGCCCGTTGGTGGGTTCATCCAGGATCAGCAATGCCGGTTCGGGCATTAATGCCATTGCCAGGGCCAGGCGCTGCTTCATGCCCAGCGAGTAAGCCTTCACCAGCTTCTTCTTGGCATCCAAGATGCCCGTCATGCCCATGGCCCGGTCGATGGACAGGCGCGGCAGCCCCAACATGCGCCGGGTAACCTCCATATTTTCGTACCCGGTCAGTTGCGGATAAAGGTTGGGAGATTCTACCAGGGCGCTCACCTGCCGCAGCACCTCGAGGCGATGGCTACGCAGCGGCTTGCCAAACAGGCGCACCTCGCCCGCGTCGGGACGGATCAGTCCCAGCAGCATCCGGATGGTGGTGGTTTTTCCGGCGCCGTTTGGACCCAGGAATCCATACACGCTCCCCGCCGGCACATTCAGAGAAAGCTGATCAACCACGGTCTGTCGGTCAAACTTGCGGGTCAGGCCTGTGGTCTGGATTAATAAATCGGGGTATCTCTTGTCGGTCATCATCTTGTGCTCCTTTTTGAACCTGCACAAGATGATACCGGCGAGCTGTCTCAAGCCTGTTTAAGAAATGTCGCAAATCTGTCGCGAATGATCTTGATCGGCCTCCGCGTCCTGAGGGAGGGTTTCAACCCGACCGAATCATTATCCCCCCACCACCCGGCTGCGCCGCTCCATCAGGATTGTATCCTCCCACACCCCGCGCAACTGTGCAATCTGCTCCCGGCGGCCAACTTCTCGAAACCCACAGCGCCGGTGCAGTTGCAAGCTGGCATCATTCCGCGCAAAAATCGCCGCCTGGAGTGTCCAAATACCATTTTCCTCGGATGCTTCAATCA
>JAEXTI010000551.1 GCA_023406965.1 Chloroflexota bacterium | reverse complement strand
GACGGCCATTTCTGCTGGAGGGGACCATACCTGTGTCTTGACCACCAGTGGCGGGGCCAAGTGCTGGGGCGCTAATAGGTATGGCCAATTGGGCGATGGCACATACACCGATCGCAGCACACCGGTGACAGTGAAAGGGCTTGGAAGTGGGGTGGTGTCTCTTGCCGCCGGCGAGTATCATACCTGTGCTCTGACCACGGACGGTGGGGTCCGGTGTTGGGGTGGTAATTGGGATGGACAATTGGGTGACGGGGCGAATTTATGGAGCAGCACGCCCGTGGATGTGCTAACGCCGCTGACGTTCTTCCTGCCTTTGATTTTTAGATACTAAATCGTGAGTACAGCCGTGCCATTTTCCTCTTCAGCCCGCAGGGCTTGCATGTTCTGAGCAGGGGTTTTAACCCCGCGTAGTTACACATTTCAAGTACGCCTCAGTCCGCACCCTTGCCTCGCGCATGCGGGCAACCTTCTCGGCCCGCGCCAGCGGCTGCCCGGCCCCATTTCCTCGCGCCAGCGAGCACTCCACCGTCACGGCATGCAGCCGCTGGGTGTCCAATGCCGCAAAGACTCCAGCCAGGTCCAACTCGCCTTCGCCCACGAAGACGTGCGCGCGCCCCGCCTGGTAGTCGCTCAGGTGTATCGTGCGCGTTTGGCTGTTCAACGCTCGTGAAGCGGCGACCACGTCCGTGCCCATTTGAGCGTAATGCGTGGTGTCCAGCGTGACTCCCAGCCCGAATCGCTGCGTAAAATCGGCCAGGGCCTGGGGAGTGAGAAGCGGGACGCTGTAACCGTCGAAATGTGGCATGTTCTCCACCGTCACCACCGGGCCAAGCTCCTGATAGGGGCGTAGGGCTGCGGCGATGCGCGGCTCGATTCGCCCCCACCAGCTTGCATCTTGCGTCCCTTCCACATGGGGAGTGTGAAACACCAGGCAGCCCGGCGCGTAGCCCAACGCATCAATCGTCTCCGCCAGGGCCGGGTTGATGTAACCGGCTACCGTCTCCGGATCATTCAACACGCCCCCGTCGTCGTGGATGCTGGACAGGCGCAGCCCACAGCGCTCGATGCTCGCGACGACCTGTTTTGGGCTCCACCCACGCAGATGCTGGGCCATGGCCCATTCCTTGCGCTCCCAAAACAGGTCCAGCTCAATTGCGTCGTACCCGGCCTCGGCGATCATCTCCAGCACGTCTTCAAAAGGCTCTTGATACAGGTTGGCGGTGGCAAAGGAAATATGCATGGGATGATCAACGCTCCAGGCGGCGGCGAATTTGCTCTGCCTTTTCCAACCGGCCCATTTGCAAGTAAGCCCGGTATTCGTATTCCAGCGCAAGCACCGGAAGGCGCAGGCCCTCGAACACCACCCATTGCCTATGCTGTTCCAGGCGGGGCAGCTCGTCCCAACTGCCATCCGCGGCGCGTTTTTGAATGTCGCCCATGATCTCCACCTGGATGCCATGCATCTCCAGCTTGCCCAGGTGCGAGCGCATGTGCTGCGAGATCACCTCGCGCACTGGTGTGACCACGAACTCCCGCAAGCGCTCCTCGGCGCGGTAGGCGTCCTCGGCGTTGGTCTGGAGGTCGATGTCGTGGGCCACCACGTCCACGCCCTGCAATGCCAGGGCGGTGCTGCCGGTCAGCGCCCAATTCAACGCGGGCAGGGTCGGGGTTTCCAGTCGTTCAACGATCCGGCGTAGCGCGTCCAACCGCCGCGGGTCATAGAGGGCCTGTGCAGCGCCGATCGGTTTGAGCATGTCGATTGTCCACTCCTCGCCGTGATGATAAATGCCCGCCGAGTCGGTGAAGTGCCATTCGGCGCGGTAGGGCTCGGTTTGCAGCGGCTGGTAGCCCAGGCGCAGGTATAGGGCATAGGCGCGGGGATTATCCAGCGGGTCGACCGCCAGGTACAGTTCTTTACAATCACGGGAGGCCGCCATGCCTTCCAGGGCGCGGATGAAAACGCTGCCCAGGCCTTGCCCGCGGCGCGACTCGGCCACCTGCAAATCCACAATCTGCGGCAGGCGGGTGGTGTCGGCGGCGTCGGACCAGTGCGCCGGGCGGCGGAAGATGAGGCTGGCGAAGCCCACCACCTCCATGTCATCCAGCACAACCAGGTACTGCGTATCGGGCGTCTGCGCGTCACGCAGGCGGTCCAGGTGCACGGCCTCGCTGCCGGGGCCCTTGATCGCGATCAGGGCGGGCACATCGGCGGGTTGGGCCGGGCGGATGGTGATGCGCGAATTATTCATGCAGGTCTTCCAATGCGCGTGTGTCGTTGAGCAGGCTTTCGGCCCAGGCGCGCACCCCGGCGCAGTAGGCCTCAGGCGAATCGGTGGGCACGTCCGCCAGAGTGCGCGTCCAGCGGATCGAGTCGAATTTAGCCAGGCGCGGGCCTTTGGTGATGCTCCAGCCGCGCTTATCGCTGCCCAGCCGGTCGCGGTTCTGTTCGCTCTGCCCGGCGGGAGTCAGCTCGCCGCTGAGGAAGCCCGCCAGCATGCGCCGCGCCTCGATCCAGGCTGTGCGCGAGTACAGATTATGCTGGAGCATATAGCCGGTGACCAGCAGGTGGTGGACGGCCCCATAGCTTTCGGGGTGTTCGTATTCATGGGCCAGGCACAACTCGAAGCGCTCGCGGCAGGAACTGCCCTCCGGCCACTGCGCCCCGCACTGCGGGCAGATGGCGGGCATTAGAACGCGATCTCTCGGGCGGGCTTCACCGCCGCTCCTGCCTGGCTGAGCTTCTCATTCCACAGCGCAATCACTTTGGCGGCATCCTGGCGGTCGGTTCTGTGCGCGTCGCTGACCAGCGTCGTCGTGTACCCCAACGCGATTGCCCCCAGGCAGGTGTTTTTCACGCAGATGTTGGTCACCATCCCGGTCACAACCACGTGCTTGACCCCGCGAGATCGCAACAGTTCATCCAACGGAGTCTGCTCGAAGGCGTTGCTGCGCTGCTTGTCCACCCGCAGATCGCCCTCTTGCGGGCGCAGGCGCGGGTGAAGCTGCCAACCCGGTGAGCCTTTGAGCAAGCCGCTCTTGTTATTGTGCTGGATATAAACCACAGGCGCCCTGGCGCGATGGGCAGCCTCGACCAAAGCTAATAGATTATCCAAAAGCCGGTCGGCCTGGTAGACGGGATTGGTTTTCTCAAAGAGGTCTTGCTGGACGTCGATGATGAGCAGGGCGCACTTTGCCGGGCTCATGGGCGCCGAGGTTTCAGGAGTCATTGGTTAGAACTTAACTTCTGCGGTGGGGAGCAGCGCTGCCCCCTCTTTGCTCAAATGGTCGTGCCACTTGACCACCAACTCGGCGGCTTTATTGCTGTACGAACTGTGCGCGTCACTGACCAGCGTGACCTGGTAGCCGGCTTCTATTGCTCCCAGGCAGGTGTTCTTCACGCAGCCGTGCGTCACCATCCCGCAGACTACCACATGCTTGATGCCGCCAGCCTTCAGTAAACCATCCAGCGGGGTTTCCTCAAAGGAATTACTATGCTGCTTGTCCACCCGCAGATCGGTTTCCAGGGGGTGTAAATCGGGGTGTAACTGCCATGAAGGTGAATCTTTCACCAGGGCGTTTTGATCGTTGTGCTGGATGTACACCACCGGCGCCCCGGCGTGATGCGCCGCATCGACCAGAGTCTGGATGTTGCGGATCAGATCGACGGCCTGATAAACAGGCGTGGATTTTTGGAACAGGCCTTGCTGGACATCGATGATTAACAAGGCCGTCTTGGATTGGTTGGAAAGGTCTAATTGCCCGTTCATCTCAAAAATTCTTTTATTGGGAAAGCGTCAGGTTCAATCGGCGGGTCAGCGCCTGCATTTGCTGGTCAATGGCGGCATGCAGGTCATTGTCTGGTTTATCCACAAAGTTCACAGCAATTTGGACTAAGGACTTATACAGCCGCTCTTCAATCAAACCCCATAGCGGTACCTGGGGATAGGAGCGCCCGCTTTGCACCGATTGGGCATAAACGGACAAGAGCGGATCGCCGGTGATCTGTGGCATGGCCAGTGCATCCAACCGGCAGGGCAAAGCGCGGAACGGTTCGATCAACTGTAGCAAGGTGGAGGACGCGGTAAGGAAGTTGACCAGTTCCACCGCGGCGCTTTCTTGCCGGCTGTGCTTCCAGACGGCCAGGTTGGAGCCGCCCACGAAACGCCCGCCGGGCATTACGGCTGCTCCCAGGTTGTCGCGCACCTCCGGAGCCAGCGCGGAGGTGTCGGTCACATGATAGAGGGTGGAGAACATGATGCCCGAAAGGCCGCGGATGAACAAGTTCCCTTTGTTCTCGCGTATGGTTTGCAGGCCTTGAGGCGAAATGAGTTTGAGCAGGCCGAAGTATGCATGGATGACGGCCAGCACTTTAGGTCGGCTGAGCTGCACCTGCTTGCCCTCGGCGTCGCAAAAATCGACCCCGGCGCCCCACACCCAGGAAGCCAGGGCGTGTAACAAGCCGTATTGGTCCCAATTGAATGATAACTCGACCGGGATGTCTACACCAATCTTGGCCAGTCGCTGGGCCGTGTCGGCCAGATGCTCATGAGACAGGAATGCCTCGTTTTCAGCAATTCCCGCTTTTTGGAGCAG
This sequence comes from Chloroflexota bacterium, assembly GCA_023406965.1. Next base: position 1,446 of record JAEXTI010000551.1, on the reverse strand, counting down.
GTCTTTGCGGTAGTAGATCATATAAGATTCGGATACCCACGGAACCGTGCAAGTTCCGCTGGCGCTATTGGGTTGATTGATTTGCCAGGCAGCGGAGACAAAATCCTCGGGTCGTCCAATGCGGGCCAATTCTTGCTGCTTAAAAGGCCGCAAAGCGTTCATCGAGATCAAGTCGGGTGCCCAGGTGGTGGCGACCTCAGAAACATCCGCACCCTGATGGTAAATGGCGTAATGGGTTAACTCCGCCTTACCTTCTTCCCAATCCAGAATGTGCAGATTCACGTGATTGCGCGTATGCTGTTCAAATTCATTCAGCAGCCTACGCATGGTCTCGGACGCTGCCGGGCTGTGATTCATGATTGAAAGTTCAAGGTTGGCCATTCGTTAACGAACCTCCAAAACAACCCCTTCGTGTGGGCGCAGATCCAACTTGCCCAGATCAATCGTTTCCCCGTTGCGGTCCATGTGGGTCGAGAGGGCTACCTTGCCAGAAGCAAATCCCGGCAGCGAGATGCGGGCGGCCTCGGCTCCAAAGTTCAGCACCACCAGTTTGCGCTCGCCGTCTGTTTCGCGGACGTAGGCATAGATTTCATCCGCCACGTCCAGGGCACGGTAGCTGCCGCCCAGCAGAGCCGGGCTGCTGCGCCGTAGACCGTGTAGCTGGCGATAGAAGGACAGGATGGACTGCGGCTGGGTGCTTTGCACGGCCACGTTGCGCGTCTCGTAATCTTCTGAAACAGGCAGCCACGGCTCCACACTGGAGAACCCGGCGTAGGCGGTGGCGTCCCACTGCATGGGCGTGCGGCAAACGTCGCGGGTGCGCTCGAAACCCAGGTTGATACCCTGCGGGTCTTGCATCTGGTGGGGCAGGATTTTGCCGTTTTCCATGCCCAACTCGTCGCCGTAGTACACGGTGGGCGTGCCGCGCAGGGTCAGCAGCAGCATCCCCGCCAGGCGGGCCTGTGCCTGTCCGCCAAAGCGCGTCGCCAGGCGAATCTGGTCGTGGTTGCCCAGCACGTAGTTGGGCCAGGCAAAGGAGGGCAGAGCCGCTTCCATCTCGTCCACGTGGGCGCGCATGGCCTTGGCCGACCAGGGTTGGTGCATCAGGCGGAAGTTGAAGGGCAGTTGCAGCTCGTCGCCGTTCTCGCCGTAATAGCGCACCCAGCGGTCCATCGGCCCCCACAGCTCGCCAATCCCGCAGCGATCCGGGAACTCGTCCAGGGTGGCGCGGATGGCCTTGATCATCTCGTGAACCTCATCCTGGTCTTGATTGTAAATGTGCAGTTGGCGACCAAAGAGATCGTTGGGGAGCAGGTTGGGGTTGGCATCGGGGTCGGGCGGGTTGTCGCGCAGTTCCTTGTCTTTGATGATCAGCCCCACCACGTCCATGCGGAAGCCGTCCACACCGCGTTTCATCCAGAAGCGCAGCGCGTCCAGCATGGCGGC